>NZ_VBVZ01001061.1 GCF_005863185.1 Pseudomonas edaphica | reverse complement strand
TTCGGATCTGGACCTGGCCGGCTTTTCTCAGGTCGATACCTGGAAGGAAAACATTGGCGGCCCTGGCGGTTTGATCAAAGAGGGCAGTGGAACGCTCATTCTCACGGGCAATAACACCTTTGGTGGTGGCATCGATCTGAACCAGGGCACCTTGCAAATTGGTAACGGCGGTACGCAAGGCTCAGTGCTGGGCAATATCAACAACAAGGGCACGCTGACCTTTAACCGCAGCGATGACGTGGTTTTTGGCGGCGACATCAGCGGTTACGGCAACATCATAAAAGACGGGGCAGGCACCCTCGAACTCACGGGCAGTAACCGTTCCATGGGTTACACCTATATCGACAAGGGTGTACTGAAGGTCAATGGCACGCTGAACCATGCATTGGTTTACGTCGAGTCCGGCGGCCAGTTGCAGGGCAGCGGCGAAATCGGTCAGGTTGTCGTCAAGGAAGGCGGGGTGCTCGCGCCCGGCAATTCGATCGGAACGCTACGTATCACTCAAGATCTGGTCTTCAAGCCCGAGTCGGTCTACCGCGTCGAGGTCGATGCCACTGGGCGTGCAGACAAGCTGGATGTGGCTGGGCCTGTTGACCTGCAAGGTGGTCGGGTCGATGTCCAGGCGCAGTCCGGCGATTATCGACCTAGTACCACCCTGGCCATTATCCAGGCGCAAAAAGGCATCAAGGGTCAATTTGCCAGCGTCACCTCCAACCTGGCGTTCCTCACGCCCAGCCTTGCTTACGAACCCAACCAGGTAAACCTGAACCTGTTGCGCAATGATATTCGCCCCGCAGAGCTGCTCAAAAACGAGAACGAAAAAGCCCTGGCCACGCAGTTGCTCACCACGATACCGGCCGGCCCGGCGGCAACGTTGCCAGGCAAAGGCTCGTCGGTCGCCGACGT
>NZ_VBVZ01001060.1 GCF_005863185.1 Pseudomonas edaphica | reverse complement strand
CAACAGGAATCAGCTACGCGGCGGGCGCCAGACGCCGGAGGGCGTGCGGTCGGGGATAAAATCAGATGTGTGGCCGATGGCCAAAGGATGAGCGCGTGCCAGCGGTGCCTTGAGCACCGCCAGGGACAATTGCAGCAGGCCGCCGGTCTTGCATTCCTGGCCCGGCTTGCAGACTTTGCCGTGATCAAAGCCGTCCTGGCAGCAGTCGGGGCTCATGTCGGTCATCACCTGCATGTCTGCCATCTTCATCGGGCACGGCTCGGTGCTCGACGGCACTCCCGCCATCCCGGTCAAGGGAAGCGTGAGGCTTAACAGCATGACCAGGATTAAACGCAGGAGGCGGCTCATGGGGCGCGAGTCTAGCCAAGGGGCGGTTAAGCCGCCATTAACAATTTCGTGAAAACTCGGCCGTGAAAGCGAATCTGCGCCAGGGTCAGCGCGGTGTAGCCGATGATCACCGCAGGCGGCAGGCTGGCCTCGTCACAGAACTTGCCCAAAGGCTGAAAAGTCAGGCCGACGGCGGCAGCGCGGCTACAAAAATCCGCCTCGCAGACGCCTGCCGGCAACCACAGCACAAAATGCAACCCGGCCTGCTGGCCGCTGACCCTGCAGCCCTCCGGCAGACAGGCGAGCAACGCATCGCGGCGCGCCTGATAGGCTTGGCGGGAAGCGCGCAAATGCCGCACGAACGCACCACTGCCCAGGAATTCGACCAGGCCCAATTGATCCGTGGCGCCCACCGAATGCCCGGTCAATTGTGAAGTGTGCAATAACGCAGGCCGCAGCGCCCTGGGCACCACCATGAAACCCACACGCAAGCCGGGAAACAGGTTCTTGTTGAAGCTGCCGCAATAGATTACCCGGTCGCCGGAATCGAGGGATTTGAGCGCGGCCAGCGGAGCGCTGTTGTAG
>NZ_VBVZ01000105.1 GCF_005863185.1 Pseudomonas edaphica | reverse complement strand
TTCGGGTAGTTGGTCCAGCCGCTGCCGCCGGACATGTTCAGCGGGTGCCCGCAGAAACCGGCGTTCATGAAGTTGCACAGGATGCCGCTGTCGAGGCCGCCGAGGTCGTTGCCCATCGCCATGTAACCGAGCTTGATGTTCAGCGCGGGCGTGAACAGCGTGCGCTCGTAGCTCAGCTCGGTGAGGCGGGTGTAGAGGCCGCCATAGTTTTCCTGGATCGGCAGGCGGTTGCCTACCAGGTCTTCGGAGGCGCTGTTGCCGCGCCGGTCGTTGATGGTCAGCTGAATGCGGTCGCCGTTGGTGAAGCCGTAGAGCTTGCCGAGGTCGAACTGCACACCGAGCTTGATGTTTTGCGAGTAGCGCGCCGAGCGGTGTTGGCCGCCGTCGGCGTTGTAGGCGGTCTCGCCGCTGTAGTCGCCGGTGAAGCGGATGCCTTGCTCGTCGAGTTCACGGCGCAGGCCGCCCCAGTCGCCGGTCAGGGTAGTGTCGTCGGCTTGAACGGGCAGGGCGGCAGCCAAAGCCAGGCCCAGCGCCAGGCGGCCGAAGGGCATAGGAGAAGTGAGGGTCATGCGGGGTCTTCCAAACGGCATGTATAGAAAGGCGCGCGCGGTGCAGGAGAGCACCGCGCGAACAGAGGGGGCGTTACGGCAGGGCGTAGGCGATTACGTAGTCGCCACGGTCAGTGGACTGGCGAGCACCGCCGGCGGTGATGACGATGTACTGCTTGCCGGTTTTTGGCGACACATAGGTCATCGGGCCGCCCTGGCTGCCCACTGGCAGGCGGGCTTTCCAGACTTCATCACCGTTGCCGCTGTTGAAGGCGCGCAGGTAGAAGTCCTGGGTGCCGGCGATAAAGATCAGCCCGCCCTGGGTCGACAAGGTGCCGCCCAGCGTCGGCAGGCCGACCTTGATCGGCAGGTGCATGCGGATGCCCAGCGGGCCGGTGTCCTCAACAGTGCCCACCGGCACTTGCCAGGCGATCTGCTGAGTCTTCATGTCGATGGCCGTCAGGGTGCCGAACGGCGGTGCCTGGCACGGGATGCCAGCCACGGACAGGAAGCGGTTTTTGTTCACCGCATACGGCGTGCCCTTGAGCGGCACGGCGCCCATGCCGGTGTTCAGCGCTTCACCACCGGACGCGGCCTGGGCCTTGTTCTGCGACGGCACCATCTGGATCCACAGGCCCAGGCGCATGTCATTGACGAAGATAAAGCCGTGCACCGGGTCGGTGGAAATACTGCCCCAGTTCATGCCGCCCAAAGAACCCGGGAAGCTCAGCGATTTGTCGGTGCCCGGCGCGGTGTACAGGCCTTCGTAGCGCATGCCCTTGAAGTCGATACGGCACAGCAATTGGTCGAACGGCGTGGCGCCCCACATGTCCGATTCGGTCAGCGTCTGCGCGCCGATCTGCGGCATGCCCACCGATTTAGGCTGGGTCAGCGAGTAAGGCTCGTTGGGGATGTTGGCGGCCTTGACCGGTACTTCCTTCACGTCGGTCAGCGGCTTGCCGGTGGCGCGGTCGAGCACATAGATCTGCCCGGCCTTGGTGCCGATCACCACCGCCGGCACGGCCTTGTCGCTGCCCGGTGGGGTGAAGTCGATCAGGCTCGGCTGCATCGGCAGGTCGAAGTCCCACAGGTCATTGTGGACGGTCTGGTACACCCACTTTTCTGCACCGGTAGAGGCGTCCAGCGCCAGCACCGAAGCGCCGTATTTGTGGTTCAGTTGGGTACGTTCAACGCCGTAGATGTCGGTGGACGAGCTGCCCATCGGCAGGAAGACCGTGTTCATCAGCGGGTCATAAGACATCGGTGCCCAGCTGTTCGGCGTGCTGCGTACATAAGTGCTGCCGGCTGCCGGGGCTTGCTTGTCTTCGGGGTTGCCCGGGTCGAACGCCCAGCGCATCTGGCCGCTGATCACGTCGAAGCCGCGGATCACACCGCCGGGCATATCGGTTTGCACGTTATCTGCCACGCGGCCGCCGACCACTACGGTGGTGCCGGCGATCAAGGGCGCAGAGGACAGCTGGTAGTAGCTGTCCGGTACATTGCCCAGGCCGGCCTTGAGGTCCACCTGGCCGTGGGTGCCAAAGTCTTCGCAGAACTTGCCGGTGTCAGCATCCACTGCGATCAGGCGCGCATCAATGGTGTTGGTCAGCAAGCGGCGCTGGCATTGCGCGCCGGCCGGTACGCTGGCAGCAATGATCGGCGAGCTGTTTGGCTGGGTTGGCTGGGCAATCGGCGCAGTGGCATCGAAATACGCCATGCCACGGCAACGCTGCCAGACCGCCGATTTGGCGTTGACTTCGTTCTTCCACAGCTCTTTGCCGGTGTCGGCATCCAGGGCGATCAGGTTGTTGTGCGGGGTGCAGATGAATACCTTGTTGCCGATCTGCAGGGGCGTCAGTTGGTCTTCGGCACCGTTGCCGTCGCTGATCGCCACGTCGCCGGTGTGGTAGGTCCACGCCACTTTGAGCTTATTGACCGTGTCGCGGTTGATCTGGTCCAGCGCCGCAAAACGGCTGCCGCCTTCGGTGTTGCCGTAATGCGCCCAGTCCTTCTGCGCATCGGCGGCGGCCACTGGCGTGACGCCAGGGCCTTTGCCGGTGGGCGCAACGCTTGGGTGTGCAACGAACATATTGCCCGCCGCCAACGCCACGCCGACGGCCAGCACGGCGGCAACGCCATAGGCGCCACGCGCCGGTCGGCCGGCCAGCAGCGGATACACCAGCGCCACCACCAGGCCGATCACGGCAAACATGAACAGCCGCGAGAACAGCGGCCAGTACACCAGGCCCACGTCCGCAATCGCCCACACGGCGGTGCCAACCAGGAACGCGGCGAACAGCCAGGCGCCCGCCGGCTTGCGCCGCGCGATCAACATGCCGGAAACGGCCATGGCCACGCCACCGACCAGGAAGTACCAGGAACCGCCCAGGCTGACCAGCTTGGCGCCGCCCACAGCCAGCGCTACGCCGAGCAGGGCGATAACCACGCCCAGGCCCAGCAGGAGAAATCTAGAGGCGCCAGCGGCGCGCGATGCTCTTTTCATGTCGACAGGACTCGAAGGTGAGAGGGCAAAGACGCGATTTTAGCAATATAAGTAACCAGTTAGTACATTGTGCTGCGTAATAGTCTTTTACAAATGTGGGTACAACAGCAAAACCCTGGTTCGCAGGGCGCCGATGCGAACACAGATGTCCCCAGCGACTAAAACCAACTGTGGGAGCTGGCTTGCCTGCGATGCAGACACCTCGGTACATCAGGTACACCCAGTTGATGTGATCGCAGGCAAGCCAGCTCCCACACCAGCCCCATTCCACATTGACTTTAGTGTAGAGCGTCAGCCACAAAGCTCAATCTGGCTATTGCTCCACGTGCGCCAGAAACGCCCCCACACACGCCATGCACGCCTCACGTTCCTCGACATGCGGCATATGGCTCGACTGCTCAAAAATCTGCCAGCGCACGTCGCGGATGCCATCGGCAAACGGCTGTACCGTGGCGGGTGTGGCTTCATCAAAGCGCCCGGAGATCAACAACGTCGGCACCTGGATGCGTGGCAGTCGCTCGATGATGCTCCAGTGGCGCAGGCTGCCGATCACGTGGAATTCAGTGGGGCCGTTCATGGTGTGATAAACGGTCGGGTCGTCTTCGATGGCGGCATTGGTGCGCAGCACTTCATCGGGCTCCGGCTGGACGCGGCAGACGTGGCGGGCGTAATACACATCCGAGGCTGCGCGGTACTCGGCGCTGTCAGTGGTGCCTGCCGCCTCATGGCGCAGCAGGGTGGCCTGCACTTCGGTGGGCAATGCCTGGCGCAGCTCATTCGCGGCGGCGCACCACAGGTCCATGGAGGCGGGCGAATTGGCGATGATCAATGCCTTTAAGCCGGCGGGTTGGCGTACCGCGTGTTCAGCCCCAAGCATGCCGCCCCAGGACTGGCCCAGCAGCGCGTAGTCGCTGATGTCCAAATGCTCGATCAGGTTGTCCAGTTCCGCCAGGAACAACGCCACGTTCCAGAAGTCAGCGGATGCGTCGCGCAGGTGAGTGGAGCGGCCATTGCCCAACTGGTCGTAGTGCACCACCGCGCGCCCCGTTTCGGCCAGGTCCTTGAAACTGTCGACGTAGTCATGGGTGCAGCCGGGGCCGCCGTGCGCGACGATCAAGGGCAAGCGCCCGGAACTCAAATCGCCGGTGACCCGGAACCATGTCCGGTAGCCACGGAAATCGGCATAACCTTCGCGAACCTGCATGCTGTGTGCCTCCTTGGATAGATGCGCTACAGGCTAGTCAAAACCGCGCGTCAGGGGCACTGGTAAAAATGATAGGTTCTTGAATTAAAAAGCACCTTGAGCTTAAGCCAGCGCATCCCGCTGCATCGACTGCAGGTTCTTCTCGATGGTTTCGCAGATGGTTTCCATCTGGATCTGGTGTTCGCTGGAATGAAACGGGCTTTGCAAGTCAGTGCCGATGCGTTCGATCGCCAGCAGCATAAAGCCCACCACGGTCGAGGCCAGCGGGGTGAACCAGCCCAGGGATTCAACCAGGCCCACCGGCACGATCAGGCAGAACAGCGAGATAAACAGCCGCGGGAAATATACGTAAGGGTAGGGCAGCGGCGTATTGGCGATTCGCTCCATGCCGCCTTGGGCGTTGGACAGGTCCACCAGTGTCGACTCCAGCCGCGCCAGGCGAATACTGTCCAGGTGCCCGGCCTTGTATTCGCGGGCCAACAACGTCGCTGAACCGGTGAGGATGTCATTGGCAAAGTTGTTGGTGGCGCCATTGCGCGCAAACTCTTCGGCGGGGATAAACGCACGTACTTCATCCGGGCACGGGCGGCCCTTGAGGTGCGCCGCCAGGCAATTCACATAGGCCACATGGCGGCGCAACAGGGTGGCCTTGACCGGGTTTACCTCGCCGCTGGAGTCATCCAGCAACGTCAGTACCTGACGTGCAAAACTACGCGAGTTATTCACCATTGCGCCCCACAACGTGCGTGCTTCCCACCAGCGGTTATAGGCGCTGCTGTTACGAAAGCTGATCAACACCACCAGCGCCGACCCCAGCAGGGTCAGCGGCATCAGCGGCAAGTTGATCTTGGTGGTCAGGAACAACATGAAATCGACCGTGACGGCCACATCCCACAACAACAGCCAGAACAAGGCCCAACCCACATAGCCCATGGTTTTGATAATCAGGCGGTACTTTTTGATGATGGCGGCTTTCAAGCGAGGACCTCACGGCGAGCAATGGGCAATAAATACCCTAGCTCGGACGCCCGGGGGCGGTGAAAGGTTCGCGGTCATATTTCTGGCGCCATTTATTGGCTCTGCTTCACACGCAATCTTTGCACTGCTATTTCAAGCAAGTTCACCGCTTGCGCGTTAGCAAATAGCCCAGGAAGTGCAGTTGGAACAACTTTGGTAATGATGCTGTGCCACGCGGCAATCACTGTACATTGACCCCAAAGGCAAAGCGCCATCAGGGGCCGTTTTACGACGTGATTTGTTTTGGGACCTGACTACGTGAACTTTGTAGTCTAGATCAGTGGGATGAAGTTGGTTGATCAGGGTTCTTTCATGCGTGTCAGTTCGTTAAAGTTGGATATCGGTAATACTGCACAAGCACTTGAACGTCATGAGGACTTTGAATCTTGTATTCGGGCACATTATCAGGTGCTTCTTGGCCCTTACTCGAAACGCCCGTTTTTCTACAAAAGTGCAATGAAATACAGCCGTTTGATGGTCTCATTTGCACTGTTGAGCGAGTACTTTTCCAAACCGACAGCCTTGCTTTGCGAGGTGAAAGCCTTTTGTGTGGCGCGGGGGTATTGCTCAAGAAACAGCCTGGAGTCGATCTTCCTGCTGTTTCGGGCGCTGGGGTTCATGGTGGTCGACGCACACCCGGAGGACAGCCGGTTCAGGGTGTATGCGCCCTCGGATGAAGCCTGCCGGGAAGTGCGGCTGATGCTGACGTCGATTACCGACTCACTGGCGCTGATGTGCCCTGAGAAGGAGCGTTTTCGAACGATGCGCGAGATGGACGACCGCAGTTTTCTAGCCCTTTATTTCAAAGGATTCGCTCAGATCCTGGCCGACGAAATGACCGTTGATGTGTTGCTGCCCGACTGTTTTTGGCTGGTGAAGAAAGATGCAGGCCATTTGTTGATGCTGGCGATATATAACGATGCTTTTTCACCGGAAAACGAGCGCATGACCTTCAAATCGTCATCTTATCTTGCGCTCGCCCAGCAGCTGTCGGTATCAAAAACCCATATTATTCGAATGGTCCGGGAGGGTGTCGAGAAGGGCTATTTCAAAGTGCATGCGAAAAAAAAGCTGGAAGTGCTGCCCGCTTTTGTTTGCCTGGTAAGACGCTTTATGGCGTTTTCATTTGCGGTTGGCCTGCACGCGGTTGAAAGAGGGGAAAGGGATGCCTGCTAACTTGAAGTTAAGGCCACGGATGCGCCGGTTACTGTCGCCAGCGGTCACCCAGGCCGAGTTAATCGGGATTATTGCCTGGCTCGGGGTGTTGTTGATTCATCCGGACATGCAGCTGGATATATATCTGGTGGCGATCAGCCTGTGCCTGATGGCGGTGTGTCGACTGCACCACATGACCCCCCACTTTTACCTGTGGCGTGCGCTCGGGGTTGTGTATGTCGTGCTACTGTCCGTGGGGTTTGCCTATGTCATCAGCGCGCATGGGGAGTTGCGCCTGTTTGGCTTGCCGCTGGCGGTTATCCTGGTGATCAGCAGCGCCATCCTGTTTATCAGTGTGCAGGATTATCTGGTCTGCGCCACGTTGGTCTGGTTGATTTTATGGCCGTGCATCCAGGCGGACATTTACGGCGATGCCCAGGTCTATCTGTATATTTTTTGCGTCGCGTCGGTGGCCATCGGTTTTATCCTGAGTTTTTCCTATTTGAAGAACCTGCGCTCGGTGTTGCTGGTAGAAAGTGAGTTTCGCGAGCTGGCAGAGACGGATTACCTGACCTCCATTCTCAACCGGCGCGCCTTCATGCAGGGCTTTGACGCGTTGATCACCAGCGGCCACAGCGGCTATTTCATGATGTTGGATATCGACAGTTTCAAACTCAAAAATGACCGGTATGGTCACGATGTGGGCGACAGCATTCTTTGCGCCATGGCCACCTGCCTGAAAACCGCCAAAGGCAGCCACAGTTTCGGCAGGATCGGCGGCGAAGAATTCGGCGTGCTGCTGTTGGGCGACGACCCGGCTGTCGCCTGCGAGTTCGCACGGGATTTGTTGCAGGCTATCCGGCACAGTGTGGCGGCGCCGCACAATTACACGTGCAGCGCGGGAATGGCGCGGTTTTCGGCGGGGGACGAGATGTCGGCAGTGCTTAAGGACGCTGACCGCAACCTGTATGGCGCCAAGCAAAATGGCAAGGACCGGGCCTATCTGGAGGGCAGGCCGATTAATCCGCACGGGTGTGCAGTCGCCCAATGAGTGCTCAGCGCGGCTGGATCAACGCTGGCCCATGGTTGCGTGTGTTGCCCACGGCACTGTCGACCTTGAACCATTCGAACACGTCTGCCGGGTCGCCCTGCAACAGCACCATCTGCTCGGCGCGACTTCGGGAGGTGGCCGGGTCCAGCCACTCACGGGCCAGCTCAGGGGTGAATACCACCGGCCTGCGGTCGTGGATATCGAGCATGCCACCGGCGCTGTCGGCGGTGATGATCACGAAGCCATCGTGCGCGTGCGCGCCCTCATCGGCGTCGGGCAGTTGGCCTATGGCGGCACAGAATACCGGCGCACCGTCGCGGCGACGAATCAGGTAGGGCTGTTTTTTCGCGTCGCCTTCATCCACCCATTCAAACCAGTTGTCCACTGGGGCAATTGCGCGATGCGGCCAGATCGCGCGAAAGAACGCGCCGTGCGCGACCTTCTCGACACGCGCGTTGATCGCCAGCAGGCGTTCTTTGCTCCAGTGCGGGCGCCAGCCCCAGCGCACCGGGTCAGCGTGCAAAAGATCATTGTCCAGGTGCAGCAACGCCACGGGGGTGGTTGGCGCCACGTTGTAGCGCTCAAGCGGCTGGTCGCCCACGCTATTGGCCAGTGCATTGGGCATGCTCAGCGCCGCCACAAAGTCATGAATACCGCGGTACTGCGAAAGTCGTCCGCACATGGCCGGTTCCTCGAACTGACTCCCTGAGCGTAGACGATCAATTTACAGCGGCGTGAGCACGTTCATCACCGTGTCCAGCGCCACCCGCGTGTCATCCAGTTGCACCAGCGAGGCGTGCCGGGCGCCGAGGGCGTCACGGTTCTGGATGGCGGTGAGGATCGCTTTGTGGCGGGGCAGGCTCAGGCCCTGGATGTCAGGACGGCGGTTGGTGATGTTGATCGACTCGCGCAGCGGCAACGACAGCATGTTGCACATGTAGGCGAGCAAGTCGTTGCGGGTCGCGTCGGCGATGGCGCGGTGGAAGTCCAGGTCGGCCTGCAGCAGGTCATCGTGGGTCTTGGCGGTTTCCATGCCCTGGTAGGCGGTTTCGATGGTGGCGATGTCTTCGGCGGTGGCCGTGGTCGCGGCCATGGCGGCGATTTCCGGTTCGAGGATGCGCCGCACGCCGGCCAGGGTGTTGAAGAATTCGCTGTGGGGCGTGGACTGCATCAGCCAGGACAGCACGTCCGGGTCAAGCAAATGCCATTTCACCCGTGGGCGCACCACCGCGCCCACCCGTGGTTTGGAGTACACCAGGCCCTTGGCGCTGAGCACGCGGGTCGCCTCACGCAACACCGAGCGGCTGACCTGGTATTCCTCGCACAGCGTGGCTTCCATGGGCAGGCGTTCTTCGGGCTTGAAGCGACCGGAAACGATGTGCATGCCCAAGTCCTGAACGATCTGGGCATGCTGGCTCTTGCGCGGCTTGGGCGGCTGGTGATCCATAACGACGGGGAGGCTCTGGCTTAGGTTCGCGGCATCATAGCATCCCAATTAGTGGGAATGCCGGGGGACTTCAGCGCCACGGCAGCCCACCAGGAAGTCGAAGTCGCAGCCTTGATCGGCCTGCAGCACGTGATCGATATACAGCTGGCGGTAGCCGCCGACGATCAGGTTTTGCGCTGGCGCAAGGTCAGCCATGCGCGCCGCCAGTTCGGCGTCGGGGATATCCAGGTGCAACCGGCCGTTGGCGCAGTCGAGCTCGATCCAGTCACCTTCCTGCACCGTGGCCAGCGGCCCACCGGCGGCAGCTTCCGGTGCCACGTGCAGCACCACCGTGCCGTAGGCGGTGCCGCTCATGCGTGCATCGGAAATGCGCACCATGTCAGTCACGCCCTGGGCCAGCAGCTTGGCGGGCAGGCCCATGTTGCCGACTTCGGCCATGCCGGGGTAACCCTTGGGGCCACAGTTTTTCATGACCAGAATCGAGTTGGCATCCACGTCCAGCGCCGGGTCATTGATGCGTGCCTTGTACATGTCGAAGTTCTCGAACACCACCGCGCGGCCACGGTGCTGCATCAACTCGGGGCTGGCGGCGGAAGGCTTGAGCACGGCGCCCAGCGGCGCCAGGTTGCCGCGCAATACGCAAATACCGCCATCGGCGCGGATCGGGTTATCGAGGGTGCGGATCACCTCATCCTGGCCGTAGATCGGCGAGTCCTGGGTGTTCTCGCCCAACGACTTGCCATTGACCGTCAAGGCATTCGGATGCGGGATCAGGTTGGCTTCGCCCAGGCGACGCAGCACGGCCGGCAGGCCGCCGGCGTAGTAGAACTCTTCCATCAGGAAACGGCCTGACGGCTGCAGGTCGACGATGGTCGGCACGCCACGGCCCATGCGGGTCCAATCGTCGAGGTCGAGCTCGACACCGATACGCCCGGCGATGGCTTTGAGGTGGATCACCGCGTTGGTCGAACCGCCGATGGCCGCATTCACCCGGATCGCGTTTTCAAATGCTTCCTTGGTGAGGATTTTCGACAGTTTCAAATCCTCACGCACCATCTCGACCGCGCGCATGCCAGACATATGCGCCAGCACATAGCGCCGCGCGTCCACCGCCGGAATCGCCGCGTTGTGGGGCAGGGAAGTGCCGAGTGCTTCGGCCATGCAGGCCATGGTCGACGCGGTGCCCATGGTGTTGCAGGTACCCGCCGAGCGCGACATGCCGCCTTCGGCCGCAAGGAAATCGTCAAGGGTGATGGTGCCGGCCTTGACCTGCTCGCTCAGTTGCCACACCACCGTACCCGAGCCGATGTCCTGGCCCTTGTGCTTGCCGTTGAGCATCGGCCCGCCGGTGACCACGATGGCCGGCACGTCACAACTGGCCGCGCCCATCAGCAGCGCCGGGGTGGTTTTGTCGCAGCCGGTGAGCAGCACCACGCCGTCGATGGGGTTGCCGCGAATGGCTTCCTCTACATCCATGCTCGCCAGGTTGCGGGTGAGCATGGCGGTGGGGCGCAGGTTGGATTCGCCATTGGAGAACACCGGGAATTCCACCGGGAAACCACCGGCCTCGATCACACCGCGTTTGACGTGCTCGGCGATCTGGCGGAAATGCGCGTTGCACGGGGTCAGTTCCGACCAGGTGTTGCAAATGCCAATGATCGGTTTGCCATGGAACTGATGGTCGGCAATGCCCTGGTTCTTCATCCAGCTGCGGTACATGAAACCGTTCTTGTCGGCGGTGCCAAACCACTGGGCGGAGCGTAGGGCGGGCTTTTTATCAGGCATGATCGACTCTCTTATTGTATGACTATATGTTCTATATGTGCCTAAACATAAGCGCAAAAACGCAGCTTTGGAAGTGTTGTTTTGCAAATAGTCATACTATATAGTCCAGCTTAATTGAGGTTTGACCCTGGCGGATTTTCGCGAGAGGCAGCCCCCGAGCTTCTATAAAAACAACAATCGGAGATCGACCCCATGAGCCAGGAACTGCGGCTTGTTCGGCGTATCACGCTGAAACTGATTCCCTTCCTGATCCTGCTGTACCTGATCGCCTACGTGGACCGCTCGGCGGTGGGGTTTGCCAAGCTGCACATGGGCGCCGACGTCGGCATCGGCGATGCCGCCTATGGCCTGGGGGCGGGGTTGTTCTTTATTGGCTACTTCCTGTTTGAGATCCCCAGCAACCTGATGCTCGACCGTTTTGGCGCGCGGCGCTGGTTTGCACGGATCATGCTCACCTGGGGCGCCATCACCATTGGTATGGCCTTTGTGCAGGGGCCGCACAGTTTTTATGTGATGCGCTTTTTGCTCGGCGCGGCCGAAGCCGGGTTCTTTCCGGGCGTGCTGTACTACATCACCCAGTGGTTCCCGGTGCGCCATCGCGGCAAGATCCTGGGGCTGTTTATCCTCTCCCAGCCGATTGCCATGATGATCACCGGGCCCGTGTCCGGCGGCCTGCTGGGCATGGACGGCATCCTTGGTCTGCACGGCTGGCAATGGCTGTTTATCGTGATCGGCACGCCGGCGTTGCTGCTGACCTGGCCGGTGTTGCGCTTTCTGCCGGACGGCCCCAAGCAGGTCAACTGGATGAGCGAAGACGAAAAAGCCTGGCTGACCGCTGAGTTGGCCAAGGACCTGCAAGCCTTCGGCCAGACCCGCCACGGCAACCCGCTGCATGCCCTCAAGGACAAGCGCGTGTTGTTGCTGGCGCTGTTCTATCTGCCGGTGACCTTGAGCATCTATGGCTTGGGCCTGTGGTTGCCGACCCTGATCAAACAGTTCGGCGGCACTGACTTGGTGACCGGCTTTATCTCGGCGGTACCCTACATTTTCGGCATCATCGGGCTGCTGATCATCCCGCGCAGTTCCGACCGTTTGAACGATCGTTATGGCCACCTTGCCGTGCTCTATGTGCTCGGCGCCATCGGCTTGTTTTGCAGTGCCTGGCTGAGCGTGCCGGTGCTGCAAATGGCGGCGCTGTGCCTGGCGGCATTCGCCTTGTTTTCCTGCACGGCGGTGTTCTGGACCTTGCCGGGGCGGTTCTTTGCCGGCGCCAGTGCGGCGGCGGGCATTGCCTTGATTAACTCGGTGGGCAACCTGGGCGGCTATATCGGCCCGTTCGTGATCGGCGCGCTCAAGGAGTACACCGGCAACCTGGCTTCGGGCCTGTATTTTTTGGCTGGCGTCATGGTGTTCGGGCTGGTCTTGACCGCTGTGGTGTACCGCGTGCTGGAGCGCAAGCATGTGCTGCCTGCCGACCAGTTTGCCGCCAGCGCCCGAGGCGCCACACGTACTTAATCCTGGAGAAGTTTGATGCGTTTAGTTCAGTTCGAATTGCGTAACGGTGAGCGTCGTGTCGGCGTGGTGCAAGGCAACACACTGCGCGAAGTGCACACCGCGCGCAGCGTGCGTGAGTTGGCGCTGGCCGCCATCGATGCCGGTGTGGGCCTTGCGCAACAGGTCGACAGCCTCGGGCTGGGCGACAGTTACGACTACGCCGCGCTGTTGGCGGACCTCAAAGTCCTGCCGCCGCTCGACCATCCCGACCCCGCGCACATGCTGATCAGCGGTACTGGCCTCACGCATCTGGGCAGCGCCTCGGCCCGCGATAAAATGCATCAGGCCGGTGACGACAGTGCCTTGACCGACACCATGCGTATCTTCAAATGGGGCGTGGAAGGCGGCAAACCGCCGGCCGGCCAGGCCGGCGTGCAACCGGAATGGTTCTATAAGGGCGATGGCAATATTGTCGTGCGCCCAGGCCAGGCATTCCCGGTGCCACCCTTTGCTGAAGACGCCGGTGAAGAGCCGGAAATCGGCGGGTTGTATGTGATCGGCCGTGACAGCAAGCCCTACCGCCTGGGGTTTGCGGTGGGCAACGAGTTCTCCGACCACGTCATGGAGCGCAAGAATTACCTGTACCTGGCCCATTCCAAGTTGCGCAGTTGCAGCTATGGTCCGGAGTTGCGTGTGGGTGAGTTGCCCGAGCATCTGGCCGGCACCAGCCGCATCCGCCGAGACGGTCAAGTGATATGGGAAAGCGAATTTCTCAGTGGCGAGGCGAACATGTGCCACAGCCTGGAAAACCTCGAGTACCACCATTTCAAATACAGCCAGTTCCTGACCCCGGGCGACGTGCATATTCATTTCTTCGGCACCGCCACCTTGTCATTCGCCGACGGTATACGTACCCAGCCGGGGGATGTGTTCGAGATCAGCCAGGCCGAGTTCGGCGCGCCGCTGGTCAATCGGGTCGGCAGCGCCGAGGCGGCGTTCGCACCTGGCACTGTCATCAGCCTTTAAGGAGATCAGCATGAATCCGTTTCTCGGCCACAACTACATCGGCGGCCAGCGCAGCGCCCAGGGCAGCATCACCCTGAAAAGCGTCGACGCCAGCACCGGCGAGGCCTTGCCTCAGGATTTCTATCAGGCCACGCCCGCCGAGGTGGATGCCGCCGCCAAGGCCGCCGCTGCCGCCTATCCCGCGTACCGGGCATTAAGTGCATCGCGGCGGGCGCAGTTCCTGGAGGCGGTGGCCGATGAGCTGGACGCGCTGGGGGATGATTTTATCGAGTTGGTGTGCCGCGAAACGGCATTACCTGCTGCGCGCATCAAAGGCGAGCGCGGGCGCACCAGCGGCCAGATGCGCCTGTTCGCTACGGTATTGCGTCGTGGTGATTTTTACGGCGCGCGTATCGACAGAGCCTTGCCCGACCGCCAACCCCTGCCGCGCCCGGACCTGCGCCAATACCGCATCGGCCTCGGCCCGGTGGCGGTGTTTGGTGCGAGCAACTTTCCCCTGGCATTTTCCACCGCCGGCGGCGACACCGCTGCCGCGCTGGCGGCCGGCTGCCCGGTGGTGTTCAAGGCGCACAGTGGGCATATGGCGACGGCCGAGCGGGTGGCCGATGCAATCATCCGGGCGGCCGAGGCTACCGAGATGCCGGCGGGGGTGTTCAACATGATCTTCGGTGGCGGCGTCGGTGAGGCGCTGGTCAAGCACCCGTCGATCCAGGCCGTGGGTTTTACCGGCTCGCTC
>NZ_VBVZ01001059.1 GCF_005863185.1 Pseudomonas edaphica | reverse complement strand
ACCGAGGTGTCTGCATCGCGGGCAAGCCCGGCTCCCACACAAGCCCGCTCCCACACTGTTTTGTGTGATCTTGATAATTATCCACAGGAGCGTGGAAATGCGTTGGGCGACTTATTTCGCCGTGCTGGCCTCTGTCCTCAGCGTCGGCCTGGCCTTGGGCGTGAGCATGCCGCTGGTGTCCCTGCGTCTCGAAGGCTGGGGTTATGGCAGCTTCGCCATTGGCGTGATGGCCGCCATGCCGGCTTTTGGCGTACTGCTCGGCGCGAAGGTCTCCAGTCGGCTGGCCTCGTGGCTGGGCACCGCCAACCTGATGCGGCTGTGCTTATGGGCCGGTGCCATCTCCATAGGCTTATTGGCGATCCTGCCCAGCTACCCGGTGTGGCTGGTGCTGCGGCTGATGATCGGCGTGATCCTGACCATTGTGTTTATCCTGGGTGAAAGCTGGATCAACCAGTTGGTGGTCGAGCAATGGCGTGGTCGCCTGGTGGCGCTGTACGGTTGCAGCTATGCCTTGAGCCAATTGTCGGGCCCGTTGCTGCTGGGCGTACTGGGCACTGACCATGACTATGGCTTCTGGGTGGGCGTTGGCTTGTTGGTGGTCGCGCCGCTGTTGCTGCTGGGGCGTTCCGGTGCCCCAACCGCCGAGTCCTTCAGCGTGACGTTCAGTGATCTGTGGCGTTTCTGCCTGACGCTGCCGGCAATTGCCTTGGCGGTCGCCTTGTTCGCCGCGTTCGAGGCGATGATTCTGACGCTGCTGCCGGTGTATTGCCTGCAGCAGGGTTTCACCGCCGAGATTGCCTTGGCCATGGTCAGCACCGTGGTGGTCGGTGATGCGCTGTTGCAATTGCCCATTGGCGCTTTGGCCGATTACTTGCCACGGCGCACCTTGTTCTTGAGCTGCGCGGTGTTGTTG
>NZ_VBVZ01001058.1 GCF_005863185.1 Pseudomonas edaphica | reverse complement strand
CCCATGTCGCCGGCCTGTCGCCGGAAGCGGCCCACGACACCGTGCAGCGCGTGGCCGATAACCTGGTGGAATACTTCGCCGGCCGCCCAGTGCTGACACCGGTTACCCTGCCGCCGCGCAACTAGTAGCGATTAGCCAGCGCCGACGCAAAACCTGACTACACTGCTTGCGGGGATGCTCAGGACGTCGGTGCAGCACCGGCGAAGGAACGCACAATGATTGGCCATGGACTCGGCCCGGCCCGCCAACGCGGCGCCATCGGCCTGATAGGCGCGGTAACCCTTGGTATTGCGCTGCTGTTTCTGCTGCTGGTGGTCGACAGCGGTCGCCTGTACCTGGAGAAACGCAAATTGCAGCGTGTGGCCGATACGGCTGCGCTGGAAGCGGTGAGCCGCAGCGGCACATGCGCGGCGCCCGCTAACAATGCCGCACAATTTGCGACCGAAAGCGCGGCACGCAACAACTTTAGCCTTGACGACAATCGCACGCTGGCGACCGCCTGCGGCACCCTGGCCACCGGCGCAGATTTTATGCGCACGTTCAGCGCCGACCCGAGCAAAACCGATGCCATCCGGGTGATTGCCACCCATCGCGTGCACACCAGCCTTGCCCATGGCTTGCTCACGCTGTTCTCGGGCCAGCCCGTCAACCTGACAACGCTGCTCAGCGCCACCGCCGTCGCCGCCGCACCCACCCCAACGGTTGCCCAGCTCACGGTTCGCAGCACCTTGTTAACGGTGGACAGCACCCAGTCGGTCGCCCTCAACGCCTTGATCGGCGGCCTGCTGGGCGGCAAGTTGCAGTTGGACGCAGTCGGCTGGAATGGGCTGCTCAATACCGATATCAGCTTGCTCAAGTACCTGGATGCGCTGGCCATCCAATTGAAAGTCTGCGCCGGTAACTACAACCATCTGCTC
>NZ_VBVZ01001057.1 GCF_005863185.1 Pseudomonas edaphica | reverse complement strand
AAGAAGCTTCATGCGGCCAGTGCTTGACTGAAAGCAACAAGCCCGGCCCGCCGGGATTTTTAATGCTTATGGACCCTCCACACCTTTCGGCGCGCCACAAGGATTACAAGGAATGAGTTCAGCAGAAAGAAGCGCAGCACGATCTTCTAGTACATCGATTGCGGTAGTAGGTATTGCTCTGGGCCTAGCCGTTGCCGTCTACATAAGCCCTAAAAGCGAGTATTTCTTAGGTAATTTTGCATACATGTGGTTACCGCAAGCATCCGTGCTTGCTCTGGCTCTGGCGTGCAAGGCATCCCGAGAATCGCTGGGAGGAATAGCTATAGCGTTGGCCCTCTATTTGAGTGTTTTCGCCTTCTGGTTCTCTGGCAAGAACGCTGACTCCATGGCTTGGTTGGGTTATTTCTTCAGCTTCCCTGGAGCCTTAATTGGCACAGGCTTCGCTATCGTGTGTGAGAAGCTCAAACGCCCATCGCTCCAATCCTGCAGGCGCTCGGGTGGGTGGTTCTTGGCGTAGCTGTTAACCAGACGGTCATTTGCTCTACTATCTTATATTGCCTCGGGAATTAGTAGCGCTAGGCGAGCATTTAACGAGCCAGATGCAAAAAGCCCAGCGCGGGGCTGGGCTCGAGGAATTTTGATTAGCCTTCGATCACAGGAACTCTGCCAGCGTTGCAGTAAGGCAGTTGAATTGTTGGTTTAGACTTATCGGCAGACTTCACTGTCCCATACGCTGTTGCGAGCGTAGACACCGCGTCCACTGCCATCTTCAGCCCGGGCGTCGAATCGGCGCCCACCTTTGCCAAGCTACCGTTATCCTTTAGGTCTACCGAGAATTTAGAGGTTTCGAGCCATACAGCTTCGCAACGGATATAGCTTTCTTTTTCCGCCGGTATTAGGTTCGTTTCAGTGACTTG
>NZ_VBVZ01001056.1 GCF_005863185.1 Pseudomonas edaphica | reverse complement strand
GTGTATAAGAGACAGCTTCATTGGCTTCGCCTTTGAAGGTGCCGGCGTCGTCGGCATCAAGGCCGTATTTCATGGTCAGCAGGTAGTGCCCACGGCCGATGCTGTCGTCCTTGGCGATGGTCAGGTTCAGGCCTTCGACGCCGATCCATTTGCCGACCCATTTATCGGTCGGTGGGTTTGCCGGTACCAGCGTGGCTTGCACGGAAGCGGGGGCGGGTTTTGGGGCTTCCTTGGGTTCCTTGTTGCACGCGGTGAGCAGGGCAAGGGCAGAAAGAACAAAGAGTGTTTTTTTCATAGCGACATGGCCTTGGTTGAAAAATGTGCAACACGACGGTGAACGTGCAGCGTTGGACTCGAAACCCGTGATTTAGTGCGCTGTTCGCACGGTGTTTGGTTATGCTCTTGGGGCAGACGCAAGCCCGGCTGCTAGATTACCGGGTTAAGTGCAAATGCGTTCAGCCCGCCATGCAAGAGAATTCAATGACTGTCAGCACACCGCTTTCCGGCGTCAACCATCCTTTCAAAGGCATCCTGCTGATTGTGCTGGCGACGTTTCTGTTCTCCAGCCACGACGCCTTGTCCAAATACCTGGCCGGGTTCTACCCGATTGTGATGGTGGTGTGGGCGCGTTACCTGGTGCACACCTTGCTGATGGCCGGGATATTCCTGCCGCAATCCGGCTTGCGGGTGCTGCGCAGCAAGCGGCCGGGCATGCAGGTGGTGAGGGCGTTGTGCCTGCTGGGCACGAGTCTGTTTTTTACCGCGGCGCTGCATTACATCCCGTTGGCGGAAGCCACGGCGGTGAACTTCCTGGCGCCGATCCTGGTGACGGCGCTGTCGGTGCCCTTGCTCGGCGAGCACGTCACGCGTGGCCAATGGCTGGCGGTGATCTGCGGGTTTGTCGGTGTGCTGATCAT
>NZ_VBVZ01001055.1 GCF_005863185.1 Pseudomonas edaphica | reverse complement strand
GTCTGGCATACACGGGTCAACCCACTGTCCGACGTGCGTTTTTTTATCAATCAGGCCCTTGCCGGTGGTTACTTCGCCCCTGAAGACCGTGGCGTCACCGCCATCGTCTCCCACCCACAGTCCTCTACAACACCAGGCCCGACGCTACCTGTGCAACGCACACAACGGCAATCCTGGCTGCCGGATTTCGCCAGCGGGGTCTTTGGGCCGGGCTGGGAAGTGGGCCGGGGCCTGGTAGACGCTCCGTTTACGAACATGCTGTGCGGTTATCAGTTAGCCAGCCCGTTTACCGAGGATGCACGCATCTGTGCGGCACTCGGCTCGTACTGGCCGGGGGTGGCACCTGACTCCACCCGCAGCTTTGAACCGCGCAATGTTTCGGCCACGGTCATTCCGCTGACAGACAGCGAAATCGGCCTGGGCGACAGCCCGGCCTGGGATGGCCGCGCCGGTCCCACCTTGATTGAGTCGCAGGGGCGCATGCTGGTGCAGTACCGTGCCTATGAGTACAGCGACTACACGCAGGCCGCATTGGATGGCCGACTGTCGCTGGCCATCACCGGGCAGACCAGCACCGCGCAGTACCACCAGAGGGTGCTGGGGATGCGTCGTGCTTATGAGGCAGTAGGCGCCGGATCAGACAAAGAACAACGAAAACGCTGGCCATTGCTGTCGTATTTTCGGGTGCAATTGCCGGATAAAGCTTTCGAAGCTGCGCAGCAGGAGGCCGGGTTGCAACTCTCGGGTGAGGTGCATTTTTATACGCTGTACAAACATGGCGCGATAATCACCCCCACGCATGACTTCAAGCTTCGCCACGTGCAAATAGAGCAAGTCATCGACCTGTACATGAGCCACGACGCCGTACTGATCCGTCTGGACGGCGCCGCCTGGCGACCATTCGAAGGCCCCCTCAACC
>NZ_VBVZ01001054.1 GCF_005863185.1 Pseudomonas edaphica | reverse complement strand
TCGTTACACCGTATATCGTGGACGCTGATAAACCAAAAAAAGGCCCCCACATTTGGTTCGAATGCGAAGGCTGTTTTATATAACGGGTGCTATTAGAACTCCTGCTTCGAACCGCCTTCTGATTATATATGTGGTTCTTGTTAGTGCGAAAAGGGATGAGAAATTTGATTGTTTTTTTGTCTCTGTATATGAGGCCGATCAATTGAATTATTTCTATCCCTTTTCGTAGCGGTCGTAGTTCCTTATTTGCAATAGTCTACCAAAGCTTTTCTTCTCTTAGATCTTTGGCCTTTAAATTTAGTTCGATTTGACATGCTTTGTTTATATTCGAATGCTGTAGGGTGGGTATAGTTTCTATCTCTTATCTTTGTGAAGAACTCCAGCAGCTTGGGCGCAACTGCTGCTGCTGCTATCTGATTATTTATGCATGTCATTGAGAAGCACCAGATGCCGTATAGGTGGCTCACGCCATATATTTTATAGGCTTCATATTGCAATCCTAGAGATTCCATAAAGTTCGTTGTTGCTAAGAATTTTTTCTGAAGGATCGCCCAGTCCAAATTCTGATCGCGAGCATATTTTTCATAATACGCATCAAGGTCAGTGTCTGTCGCCGTTAATTCAGTATTTTCGATTAGTGAAAATATAAGTTCTGAAATGAATTCAACATCTTCCATTCTAGCCTTGTCAGTCGTTTCAAGTCTTGTGGCCCAGAACGGATGTTTTGACAGATGATATGCAGTCTTAAGAAGCTCGGTGTCATAATAATTTGAGTGTCGTAACTCCTGTCCATTCAATGGCTCACCATTTCGGTTGAGGCGGTCAAATATTCTATCAATTACTACCGGGTCGTCACTGTCAATGTATTCAACTGGTATCTGATATCTCCAGAACATTTTCTTGTAAGTGGCCAGGTGTTCATTTTCTAGTTCCGAAA
>NZ_VBVZ01001053.1 GCF_005863185.1 Pseudomonas edaphica | reverse complement strand
GTCCGACACTGACCACTGAGTCGGCGCTGACGGGGCTCGCCAAAGCGAGCGCCTGTCAGCGAGCGATTCATGCTCGGGTGAGGGGCGTGGCCAAAGTCTGTGCCATCTGTTTCACGTACTCGCGCAGTTCCGGGACTGCGGTGGCCTCCCAGTCGCGCGCCTGGAGGAAGGGGCCGACGTAGTACAGCCAGTCTGAGGGTGCTGCATTGCAATCAAGCAGTGCGCCGGACGGTGCGATAGCCATGCCGGTGCCGAGTGCGTCAGGCACCAGCAGGCCATCAGCACGCAGGGACTTGAGCAGTGGGTCGTCCAATTGGCGCAGGTCCAGCGCTGGAGTCGTGCAATTGATCACTGCTTTGACTTCCAGCTGTTCTTCGATGCGGGTGCCGCGACGACGTACAGAAACGCTCACACTGCCGGGGTTTGAGGCGTAGCCGACGATGCGACCGGCCACAAGCGTGAGTTTGCCACTGGCCAGTTCCTCCTGCATGCGTGCTCCCGGTTGTGGGGCGCAACGATGGCGATGGGCATCCCAGTAGGGGCGTACATGCCGCAGGAATCGCAGGCGTTCATTTAGTGGCAAGGCGTGCCACAGTTGCCGGGTGGCAGATCTTAGCCCGCCGATGATATCTCGCCAGTCTCCGCCAGCTTGTGCATGCTGGCGAATCGCATCACGCACTGCGCGTACATAGTGACGCGCCCTGCAATCGGTGAGCATGTGCTGTGCCAGCCCTTCGTCGTAGTCGGGGTGCGCGTTCAATTCGCGGTGGGGCTGCGGCAGCAGGCCACGGCGTGACACAGCTTGAATAGAGCCGGTGTGCCCACGGTCGCGCAGGTCGAGTACCACATCCAGCATCGTCAGCCCGCTACCGATCAGGAAGACCGGGTCGTTTGTGTCGATACGATCGAGTGCGCCAGGTTGCCATGGGTCGTGTAC
>NZ_VBVZ01001052.1 GCF_005863185.1 Pseudomonas edaphica | reverse complement strand
GGCCTCATCGTCCAATACGGCGCGGAGACAGCACCTGTCATAACCGCTAGATCAATCGTGGGGGCCACGCGCCGGACATCTTGGATGGAGTCCATTTCGTGGCGTGTTGGCAGGCGATTGCCCAAACGTTGACAGTAATTCTGGGCTGTACTCAGTGCGACAGGGAGGGAGATTTTTGTTCGATCGGGTTCAGTCCAAAGGATATCCGTGGCTTTGTCATAGTGGCCTGCTTTAGCCCCTCGTAACGTATCGAACCATGGTTCGGTCAATACTGGCAGCTGTTTGCCGTCCACTTCGGCGGTGCGCCACCATTCTTGCGCCGCAGGGATCTGCGCTCCCGGCGCGCGCAGGTCAGTCTCTTCTGTTGACGAGTCCTGGGCATGGACTGGTAGTAGGCCCATATAACCAAGCAAAACCGCAGCCACAATCCATGATGAGCGCATCTGCATTCCCTGACTCCTGGTTGTTATTGGAGTAGATTCAAGTGAATAGCCTTGGAGCGATTAGAGGCGTCCGCTTCCCGATTTCATTGGACCACTACGTATTTGACGACAATACTCCCGTTCCTGGGTGCCGATTTCTTAATAGTGCAGGCCTGCAACCCAGATTCTTACTTAGACTGGTAGTTGACTGTAGTTGAGAACGGTAAGAACAGCGTTGACGCGTCTACGTAGAACAGTCTTCATTTTCAAAGCGTGGGGCTTTGCTCTCCAAGCTAATGGTCTCCACCCGATAAGGCAAAATTCCCACCCGCCGCGCCTCAATCTTAAACGTCACCCGCTCATTCTCATCCTGATCCTCCCACGCATCCCTCACCGTGCGTCCCTCCACCAATACGCGCATGCCTTTCTGATAAAGCGTGCCCCAATGTTCCGCCTCGCGATGCCAGATCTCCACCGGCGCCCAGAACCCACCCCTGTCCTCATACCCATCCTTAAC
>NZ_VBVZ01001051.1 GCF_005863185.1 Pseudomonas edaphica | reverse complement strand
CGGTTTTTATATCCTTAGTCATTAAGAATATTGGTGCCTGGCAGGTTGGCAGGGTACTAATCGCTACTTTGCCCCTTGGCAGTTCGGGCGTTCTACTGCTGCCTAACCAAGGCCTGTCACCCATGGAAAGTCCGAGCATCGAATACACCGACAAACAGCGCTGGTTTGCCTTAACCAAGATCAATACCCTCTCGGCACTCTCGCAGATCGTGCAGATCGGCACCGTTACGCCGCTGCTTTCGCTGTCGCTGGAACAGCAAGGCGTGGAGCCGGCCAAGATCGGCGTGATCGTCAGCGCCTCGTGGCTGGCGATTCTGCTGCTGTACAAATGGGTGCCGCGTTTGCTCGCCCACCTGGGGCTGGTCAAGACCAACATCCTCAGTGCGCTGCTCACCGTTGGCGCACTGATCGGCATGACCTTGACCCACCACCTGGTGCTGATTTTTGCGCTGAATTTTGTCCTCGGTATCGGCCTGATCCTGCGCTGGATCGCCTGCGATACCTGGATCGTCGCCGTCGCTTCCAAAGACGAACGCGGCCGCGCGATTGGCGTACACGAAACCCTCATGGGCCTGGCCATCGCCGTCGGCCCGCTGCTGCTGGTGGCCTTCGGCGTCGGCAGCGCCGCGCCTTACTACGCCTGCGCCGTCATCGTCCTGCTCTCCGGCCTACTGGCACTCACTCTCAAGCCCTACGACACCCAACCACAAACCCCGGCAGAAAAACGCCACGGCAAATTATTCAGCGTCATCCCCACCGCCCTCTGCGGCGCATTTATCGCCGGCTTCGCCGAAACCTCATCCGTATCATTCCTGGCCGGCTACAGCCTCTCGGCCGGCTACCTGCTCACCGCCGCGACCCTGCTGATCTCCGTCTTCGGCATCGGCGGCACCCTGCTGCAACTGCCCATCGGCTGGATGGCCGACCGCAGCTCCTACAGAAT
>NZ_VBVZ01001050.1 GCF_005863185.1 Pseudomonas edaphica | reverse complement strand
ACTGTGGTGCGCCACGATCAGCGGTGCTCCGGGTAGCAACCGTTGCCACAAGGCCTTGAGGGTTTGCAGGCGTTCCTCTTCTGGAATGAAGTGCAAGGTCAGCAAGCAGGTGGCGCCGTCAAAGGGACCCAATGGGGCGGTATCGATATAACCCTCGTGCAACTGCACGCGCTCATTTAAAGGGCCCAGTGTCGCCTGCGCCAACTTCAGCATCTCGGCCGACGGGTCGACGCCTGTAAAGCGCCAGCCTGGCTCGGCGTCGGCAAACCGTTTTAGCTCCAGGCCGCCCCCGGCGCCCAATACCAACACGCTGCCGGTCGCTGGAACAGTTTCACGCAGCAGCAGGATGGTCATCCGTTGCAAGCCATCGAAGCCCGGTACCAGACGCACAGGGCCTTCGGCGTAGCGGGCGACGGCATCAGGGTCGGAAAAAAAGCTCATGGCGGGCTCCTGCAGATTGGGCGAGGCGTAAACCCTACTGCGGCCCATCGGTAGAGGCAATTGCTGTTGGCTGCATTCGTGGTAAAACGTTGATCCCTGCACCCCTTGAGTACGGAGACTCAATGCCTGTTATCAACCCGCCGCCCATTACTGTTCGGGATGCCACTGCCGAGGACGCCTTATGCATCGGCGTGCTCGGTATGCAGGTGTTTCTCGATACTTACGCGACCCAAGGTATCCGCGCCTCGATTGCCAGAGAGGCGCTGCAAGCCTTTGCGCCGCAGACCATCACCCAACTGCTGATACAACCCGGTCTCTCGCTGGTGGTGGCTGAGTCGAATGGCCACCTTGTTGGCTTTGCCCAGATCAAACTCCACGCCACTCATTCGATGATCACAGCTTCAGATGCCGCCGAGTTGCAGCGCCTCTACATCCAGGAGCGATTTACCGGCCAGGGAATTGGCTATCGGTTGCTGCAGGCGGCAGAACAGCGCGCGGTGCTGGGC
>NZ_VBVZ01000104.1 GCF_005863185.1 Pseudomonas edaphica | reverse complement strand
TCAGCAATGTGCCGAGGAGTAACAAGTGCGGGCTGTTGTGGCGAGGGTGCTTGCTCCCGCTCGGGTGCGCAGCGCCCGCAAGTGTTATGGGGCTGTTGCGCAGCCCAGCGGGAGCAAGCTCCCTCGCCACAGTGACAGTGCCCAGCCTTGATTGGGAAGGTGCTTGAGTTGTTTTTAATAGCTACTCAGTCACTGCTTCTCAGCCAAAGACGTCTGCCCGTCCCAGCCGCCACCCAACGCCGCAATCAACTGCACACTTGCCACCAACCGCGTCTGCAACAGGGTCAAGACCGTGCGCTCATTGCTCAACGCAGTGGCCTGCACCGTCACCACATCCAGGTAGGCGATCAACCCGGCCTTGTACTGATTCTGCGTCAAGCGCAGGGACTCGCGCGCGGCGTCCAGGGCTTCATTGCTGACCACCGCCTCATCTTCCAGCACCTTCAACTGCACCATATAGTTTTCCACTTCGCGGAAACCATCCAGTACGGTCTGGCGGTACTTGGCCACCGTCTCGTCATAAGACGCCACACTACGATCGACCTCAGCCGAACGCTGCCCACCGTCAAACAAGGTCATCGCAAGCTTGGGCCCCACCGACCAGAACCGGTTCGGCAAACTGATCCAATCAGCATAGGTGCTGCTGGAATACCCGCCCGCCAGGCTCAAGGTCAGGTCCGGGTAATAAGCCGCCTTGGCCACACCGATATTCGCGTTGGCCGCAATCACTGAGCGCTCCGCCGACGCAATGTCCGGGCGCCGCTCAAGCAATTGCGATGGCACACTCAGCGGAATCTGCGGCAAGGCAGGTATGTCTTTGCTCACCGCCAGATTGAAGTTGGCCGGCGCTTCGCCGATCAACACTGCGATGGCGTTTTCCAACTGCGCACGCTGCCAGATCAAGTCGATCAAACTGGCCTGGGTCGTCTTCAGTTGGGTCTGTGCCTGAGCAATCGCGGCTTTGTCGGAAACCCCCGCCCGGTACTGGTTTTCAGTCATCTTCAGGGAGCGCTGATAAGTCTCCAGCGTGGCCTGCAGCAAACGTGTCTGCTCGTCCATCACGCGCAGTTGCAGATAGTCCTGCACCAACTCCGACTGCTGGCTCAAACGCATCGCCGCCAGATCCGCGGAACTGGCCTCAGCCGTCGCCTCATTCGCTTCAAGACCACGGCGCAACTTGCCCCACACATCGGCCTCCCAACTCACGCCCAACTGGGTATTGAGCGTGTCACGAATACCACTGCTGGAACTGCTGAGGCTGGCGTTACTGCTGCCGGTGCCCTGACTGGCACGGGTTTTCCCGGCACTGAAGTCCACCGTTGGGAAAAACGCCCCGCGTGCGCTGCGCACCTGGGCCTGGGCCTGGCGGAAGCGCGCTTCGGCCTGGGCCACGGTCTGCTTGGAGTTATTGAGGCGCGTGACCAGCTCGTTAAGTTGACGGTCACCGTACAACTCCCACCAGGCTCCACGGGCCAGAGAATCGCTTGGGTTGGCCTGGCGCCAGCCCTGGGCTTCCTTGAACTGCGCGGGTTCGACCACCTCCGGGCGCTTGTAATCCGGGCCGATGGCGCAGGCACTGAGCAAGGCGCCGCACAACAGCATCGTTACCCCCTTGACACCCTTGCCGATACGTGTGGCGTGGCGAGGTCGACTGTCTGGGGCCGCTGCGCAGCCCAGCGGGAGCAAGCTCCCTCGCCACAGTGTCTGGGCATTCGTTGAATCGGTCATAGCGCAGTATCCAAGGCAGCATCGGTACGCACGCCACGCCAGGCGTTGAAGCGATGGCGCGCGCGGTCAAGATAAAGGTAAACCACCGGAGTGGTGTAAAGGGTCAGGATCTGGCTGAACACCAGCCCACCGATAATGGTCAGGCCCAGCGGCTGGCGCATTTCGGCGCCATCGCCGGAACCGAGCAGCAACGGCAAGGCGCCGAGGATCGCGGCGAGCGTGGTCATCAGGATCGGCCGCAGGCGCAACAGGCAGGCGCTGCGGATCGACTCCAACGGGCTCATGCCATCGTGGCGCTCCAGCTGCAGCGCCAGGTCAATCATCAGGATCGCATTCTTCTTCACCACGCCGATCAGCAGGAACAGACCGAGCAGGGATATCAGGCTGAATTCACCGCCCAGCAGGTAGATCGACAGCAGTGCGCCGACACCGGCCGACGGCAAGGTCGACAGGATGGTCAGCGGGTGAATATAGCTTTCATACAGAATGCCCAACACCAGGTACACCGCCACCAGCGCGCCAAGAATCATGAACGGCTGGCCCTTCTGGGTCGCAGCAAACGCATCGGCGGTGCCGGCCATCTTGGCGATCACGTCTTCGGGCAAACCGACCTTGGCAATCGCCCGCTCGATAGCGGCCGTGCCCTGCTCCACCGTTACGCCGGGCGACATGTCGAAGGCAATATTTTCCGAGGCAAACTGGCCTTCATGGCTGACACGGTCGTCGGCCAGGCTGTTTTCGTAATGGGCAATGGTCGACAACGGCACTCGCGCGCCCGTGGAGGTGATCACCTGCATCTGGTTCAAGGTGATCGGGTCCTGGGCGTATTTCGGGTTGACCTCCATCACCACCTGATACTGGTTGAGGCTGTCGTAGATAGTAGAAATCTGCCGCTGACTGTAGGCGTTGTTCAACACCGAGGTGACCATGCTCATGTCGATGCCCAGGCGCTTGGCCTGGTCGCGGTCGACCACCAGCGTCACCTGCGCCGCACCGCGACCTTCGCGGGCGTCGATGGCGGTCAGCTCCGGTAGCTCGCGCATGGCAGCGACCACTTTCGGGTACCACAAGCGCAACGCAGCCAGGTCGCCGCTTTGCAGGATGTAGGAGTATTGGGCGCTGGTCTGGTCACGGCTGCCACCAAATTGCAGGTCCTGGTCGGCCATCAGGAACAGCCGACCGCCCGGCACCAGTGGCACTTCCTTGCGCAGACGCTCGATCACTGCCTGGGCCGAGAGCTTGCGTTCGGCAATCGGCTTGAGGCGCACCAGCATCACCGCATTGTTAGTGCCGTTGTTGCCACCGATAAAGCCGGCCACGCTGAGCACCGCCGGGTCTTTGAGGACCGCCTTGCGGAAGGTTTCCATTTTTGGCTGCATCACATTGAACGACAGCCCGTCATCGCCGCGCACAAAACCGATCAACTGCCCGGTGTCCTGCTGCGGCATGAAGGTTTTCGGCACCACCACGTACAGCGCGATGTTCACGCCCACGGTGATCAACAGGCTCAGCAGGGTCAGGCGGCGATGGCGCAGCACCCAGTCCAGGCTGGTGGCGTAGGCTGCAACCATGCGGTCGTTGACCTTCTGGCTCCAGCGCTGCAAACCGGTCATGTGCCCTTTGACGTGCGGTTTGAGCCAGCGCGCGCAGAGCATCGGGGTCAAGGTCAGCGAGACGATCAGCGACACTATGATCGCCGCCGACAAGGTGATGGAAAACTCACGGAACAGGTTGGTGACGATGCCGCCCATAAACAGGATGGACAGGAACACCGCCACCAGCGACACGTTCATCGACAGCAAGGTAAAGCCCACTTCCTCGGCGCCCAGGTACGCCGCCTTCATCGGCGGCACGCCGTCGTCGATATGCCGGGAAATGTTTTCCAGCACCACGATGGCGTCGTCCACCACCAGGCCGGTGGCCAGGATCAACGCCATCAGCGAAAAATTGTTCAACGAAAAACCAAACAGGTACATCACCGCAAAGGTGCCGACCAGCGACACCGGCACCGCCAGGGTCGGGATCAACGAAGCGCGGAAGTTACCCAGGAACAGGTACACCACCAGCACCACCAGGGCCACGGCAATCAGCAGGGTCATCTCGGCTTCATGCAGGGTCGCGGTGATCACCGGCGAACGGTCCATGGCCAGGTTGAGCTTGACGCTGGACGGCAGCACCGCCTGCAACGCCGGCAACTGGGCCTTGATCTGCCGGACGGTCTCGATAATGTTGGCGCCGGACTGGCGGTTGATGACCAGCAGCACCGCCGAATCATTGTTGAAGAAGCCGCTGTTGTAGCGGTCTTCCACGCCATCGCTGATCTTGGCGACATCCCCCAGGCGCAAGGCCGCGCCGTTCTGGTAGCGGATCAGCAGCGGCTCGTAGTCCTTGGCCTTTTCCAGCTGGTCATTGGCCTGGATCTGCCAGTTACGCTCGCTGTCTTCCAGGGAGCCCTTGGGCCGCCGCTGGTTGGCATTGGCGATGGTATTGCGCACATCGTCCAGGGCCACGCCATATTGGTCCAGGGCCTTGGGTTCCAACTCGATGCGCACTGCCGGCAAGGAGCTGCCACCGATCTGCACTTCGCCTACCCCCGGCACCTGGGACAGGCTTTGCGAAAGAATGGTGGAGGCCAGGTCGTACAGTTCGCCCTTTTGCAACACGTCGGAGGTCAGTGACAACACCATGATCGGTGCCTGGGACGGGTTGATCTTCTTGTAGGTCGGCATGCTGCGCATGCCACTGGGCAGCAGGTTGCGCGATGCATTGATGGCCGCCTGCACTTCCCGCGCCGCACCGTTGATATCACGGTCGGAATCGAACGCCAGGATCACTCGCGTAGAGCCCTGGCTCGACGAGCTGCTCATGGTGGTGATGCCGGCAATCGCGCCGAATGAGCGTTCCAGCGGCGTCGCCACGGTAGACGCCATGACCTCGGGGCTGGCGCCGGGCAAACTGGCCGACACCACGATCACCGGGAAGTCGATCTGCGGCAACGGCGACACAGGCAGCAAGTTGAAGCTCACGCCACCGAGCAACATAATCGCCAGGCTCAGCAGCATGGTGGCTACCGGCCGGCGAATGAAAGGTCCGGACAGGTTCATGACTCAGCCGGCTCCAGGCTTTGTGGCTCTTTGCGCCAGCGACGGCCCAGGCGGTCGAAATACAGGTAGATCACCGGCGTAGTGAACAGCGTCAGCACCTGGCTCACCAGCAGGCCGCCGACCATCACCAGGCCCAGCGGTTGGCGCAACTCCGCGCCGGAACCCGTGGCCAGCATCAGTGGCACCGCACCAAACAAGGCCGCCAGGGTGGTCATCAAAATCGGCCGAAAACGCAGCAACGCGGCCTGATAGATCGCGGTCTGCGGGTCCAGGCCCTGGTTGCGTTCGGCGTCGAGGGCAAAGTCGATCATCATGATCGCGTTCTTTTTGACGATACCGATCAGCAGGATAATGCCGATGATCGCGATCATGCCCAGGTCATTGCCACTGAGCAGCAACGCGAGCAAAGCGCCGACTGCGGCGGATGGCAACGTGGAGAGAATCGTGATCGGGTGAATGTAACTCTCATACAACACGCCGAGCACGATGTACATGGTCACCACCGCCGCCAGGATCAGCAGCAAAGTGCTCGACAGCGAGGCTTCGAACGCCTGGGCCGCGCCCTGGAACTGGGTCTGCACGCCCACCGGCATGCCGATGTCCTTCTGGGTCTGGTTGATCAGCTCCACGCCTTTGCCCAGCGCGACGCCAGGGGCCAGGTTGAACGACATCATCACCGCCGGAAACTGGCCGATATGCGCGATTGCCAGTTGCGCCTGACGCTGTTCCACATGCGCCAGGCTCGACAACCGCACCTGGCCGCCGTCGGTGGTTTTCACATGGATCTGATTGAGTGCCGCCGGCCCCAGGGTTTCACCGGACTGGGCCTGCAATACCACACGGTACTGGCTGGCCTGGGTGTAGATGGTGGAAATCTGCCGCTGGCCGAAGGCGTCATAGAGTGCGTCGGTGATGGTTGACACACTCACGCCCAGGCGCGAGGCGGCGTCACGGTCGATCACCAGGAACACTTGCAGGCCCTTGTCCTGCAGGTCGCTGGCCACATCGGTGAGTTCCGGCAACTGGCGCAAGGCGTGCACCAGCTTGTCGCTCCACAGCGCCAGCAGGTCGGCGTCCGGCGAGGACATGCTGAACTGGTACTGGGTGCGGCTCACGCGGTCTTCAATGGTCAGGTCCTGCACCGGCTGCATGAACAGGCGAATGCCCACCAGCTTGTCGATCTGCGGTTGCAGGCGCGTGATGACCTGGGCCGCGCTCACGTCGCGCAGGCCGTGGGCCTTGAGGTTGATCAGCAAACGGCCGCTATTGAGAGTGGCGTTATCACCATCCACACCGATATAGGACGACAGGCTTTCAACCGATGGGTCGGCCAGGATCACCTTGGCCAATTCCTGCTGGCGCTGGCTCATGGCGGCAAACGAAATCGACTGCGGTGCTTCCGATATGCCCTGGATCACCCCGGTATCCTGTACCGGGAAAAAGCCCTTGGGCACCACCAGGTACAGCACCACGGTTAGGCCCAAGGTGGCGATGGCCACCAGCAGGGTCAACGGCTGGTGCTTGAGCACCCACTGCAATTTGCGCCCGTAGGCTTCGATCAACCAATCGATCCAGGCGCCGCTGGCCTTGTAGAAACGACCTTGTTCTTCTTCCTTGGGTTCGCGCTTGAGCAAGCGCGCGCACATCATCGGCGTCAGGGTCAGGGACACCACCAGGGAAATCAGGATCGCCACCGCCAGGGTGATGGCAAATTCGCGGAACAGCCGCCCGACCACATCGGCCATGAACAGCAGCGGAATGAGTACCGCGATCAGCGACAGGGTCAGGGAAATCAGGGTGAACCCGATTTGCTTGGCGCCCTTGAGCGCCGCCGCCATGGGCGTCTCGCCTTCCTCGATGTAGCGCGAGATGTTCTCCAGCATCACGATGGCATCGTCCACCACAAACCCGGTGGCGATGGTCAGGGCCATCAGCGTCAGGTTGTTGATGGAGAAGCCTGCCAGGTACATCACGCCAAAGGTGCCCACCAGCGACAGCGGCACGGCGATCGACGGAATGATCGTGGCACTGACCCGACGCAGGAACAGGAACGTCACCATCACCACCAGGGCAATGGCGATCAGCAATTCGTGCTGTACGTCTTTCACCGAGGCCCGAATGGTCTGGGTACGGTCGGTAAGCACCGTCACATCCAGGCCCGCCGGCAGGTTATCGGTGATGCTCGGCAGCAGCGCCTTGATACGGTCCACTACCTCGATCACGTTGGCGCCGGGCTGGCGCTGGATGTTGAGCAGCACGGCCTGGTTTTCATTGGCCCAGGCAGCGAGGCGCTCGTTTTCGGCGCCGTCGACGATCTGTGCCACGTCTTTGAGGCGCAGCGGCGCGCCATTGTTGTAGGCCAATATGAGTTCGGCGTATTGCTCGGGCGAGACCAACTGGTCGTTGGCATCGAGCATCGATACCCGTGTGGGGCCGTCAAAGTTACCCTTGGGCTGGTTGACGTTGGAGGCGGCGATCAGGGTGCGCACGTCCGACAGGTTCAAGCCGTTGGCCGCCAGGGCCTCGGGGTTGACCTTGATACGCACGGCCTGGCGCTGGCCACCGGCGATGCTGACCATGCCGACGCCGCTGATCTGGGCAATTTTTTGCGCCATACGCGTGTCAACCAAGTCGTTGAGCTTGGGCAGCAACATGGTCTTGGAGGTAATTGCCAGGGTCAGCACCGGGGTATCTGCCGGGTTGACCTTGTTGTACACCGGCGGCGCCGGCAAATCCTTGGGCAACAGGTTGGTCGCGGCGTTGATCGCGGCCTGCACCTGTTGCTCGGCGACATCCATGTTGATGTCGAGGTTAAAGCGCAGGGTCAGCACCGAGGCGCCGCCCGAACTGGTCGACGCCATCTGTGTGAGGCCGGGCATTTGCCCGAACTGACGCTCCAGCGGCGCAGTCACTGCGCTGGTCATCACGTCCGGGCTGGCGCCGGGGTACAGGGTCATCACCCGGATGGTCGGGTAGTCCACCTGGGGCAAGGCCGAGACCGGCAACAAACGGTAAGAAATAATGCCGGCCAGAACAATGGCCAGCATGCTCAGCGTGGTGGCAACCGGGCGAAGGATAAACAGTCGCGACAGGTTCATGAACCGACCTTTTGCGCCTTGCCGGCGTTAGCGCCGGTCTCCCCTTTTGCCGCAGGCTTGCCTTGCAGGTGTTCGGTCGGCGTGGTCGGCACTTCGCTGCTGTCGTTGACCACTTCAATGTCGCTGCCGTCCTTGAGGCGATCAGTGCCTTCCAGGACCACGCGGTCACCGGCCACCAGGCCTTCCTTGATGACGGTGTTATCGCCATCGGTATCACCGACCACCAACGGCTGCATCTTGACCTTTTTGTCACCGTCGAGCTTGTAGACGAAGGTGCCGCTGTTACCGAACTGGATCGCCGCGGACGGCGCCAGCACCACGTTGTGCAAGGTGTCGGCCAACAGGTGCACGTTAACGAACTGGTTGGGGAACAGCGCCTGGTCCTTGTTATCGAAACGGCCTTTGAATTTGAGTGTGCCGGTGGTCACGTCGATCTGGTTGTCCAGGCTCTGCAACACGCCGACCGCCTGCTGCTTCACGTCGCCACGGTCCCAGGCTTCAACGGGCAGCTTGTTGCCGGCGTGGTAACGGGTGAGTACGGTATCGAGGGTGTTTTCCGGCAGCGTGAAGACCACGCTGATCGGCTGGGTCTGGGTGATCACCGCCAGGAAGGTGGTGTCGTTGGCCGCCACCAGGTTACCGACGTCAACCTGACGCAGGCCGACGCGGCCGCTGATCGGCGCGCGGATCTTGGTGAATTCGAGGTTAAGCTTGGCGTCGTCTACCGCGCCCTGGTTGGTCTTGACCGTGCCTTGGTACTGCATGACCAGGGCTTCGGCGGTGTCCAGGGTCTGTTTGGCGATACTGTCCTGGGCATACAGGTCACGGTAACGTTGCACGTCAACCTGGGCGTTTTTCAGTTGGGCCTGGTTCTGCAAGAGCGTGCCTTGGGCCTGGAGCAAGGCGTTCTGGTAGCTACGCGGGTCGATCTCCGCGAGCAGGTCGCCTGCCTTGACCATCTGACCCTCTTCAAACGCGATCTTGACCAGCTCACCGCCCACCCGGCTGCGTACATTAATGGTGTTGAGCGCGGTCACCGTGCCCAAGGCCTTGTAGTACACCGGGAACTCGCCCAGTACCGCTGGCGCCACGCGCACCGGGATCGGGCCGGTGGAACCCCCGAAACCTGGGCGCGCCATCCCCGTCTTGCCGGTATGCCCGGCCGGTTTCTGCGCGCTGGCATCTGTATGGCCTGCGGGCCAGAATTTCCAGCACAGGCCGGCGATAACCAACAGCACGAGCAGGCCGAACAGCCAGCGGCGGGAATTGCGGGGGGAGGATTGCATGGAGTGATCAACCATTGGGCGCGAGAGCTTCTTCTTTGGGAGGCTGAAAGATAAGCACTGGGGCGCATTAAGAAAAGCGCCTTTACCGGCTATTTACCTTGGATTACAACTTTTAACTTCTGAGCTTAGTCCGTTGGCTATTTCGCTAAGCGTTTGAGCCGCAAATAAAAACGGCCTGGACTAGGCCAGGCCGCAATCTTGCATCAAGCGTGCTACTGCAAAATGACAGTAATGCGCCGAAACAGTTACTTCAAAACAGCCAGGGCTGCTTCGTAGTTTGGCTCTTGGCCGATTTCAGGCACCAGTTCGCTGTGCAGTACGTTGTTGTTTTCGTCCAGTACCACCACGGCACGGGCGGTCAGGCCTTGCAGCGGGCCATCGGCCAGGGATACGCCGTAGTCTACGGCGAAGTCGGCGTTGCGAAAGTCCGACAGGCTCAGCACGTTGTCCAGGCCTTCGGTGCCGCAGAAGCGCTTCTGGGCAAACGGCAGGTCAGAGGAGATGCACAGTACAACGGTGTTGCTCACGTCGTTGGCCTGGGCGTTGAATTTGCGTACCGAAGTGGCACAGGTCGGGGTGTCGACGCTTGGGAAGATGTTCAGCACTTTGCGCTTGCCGGCGAACGTTTCCAGGGTCGCCTCTGACAGGTCGACGGCGACAAGATTGAATTCTGGAGCGGTGGAACCGGTTTTCGGCAATTCGCCTTCAACCTGGACAGGGTTACCACGAAGGGTGACTTGAGCCATGAACGGAATCCTTATGCTGGGTTTTGGTTAAACGAATTCGAGAGGCCGAAGTTAACCACAAAGTGCAGTGACTACCTACCACCGGACACAAATTGTCATGCCCCGCAGGTGTGGTTTAATTGCGCGTTTTTTGCCCGCCCTTCAAGGATCTGCTTTAGATGAATCAGCCCGCCACCAAAGTCCTGGTCATAGGTTATGTCTGGCCGGAGCCCCGCTCCTCAGCCGCCGGCGGGCATATGATGCAGATTCTGCAGAGCTTTCTGGACCAGCGTTGAGACATTACCTTCAGCAGCCCGGCGACTATTGGTGAACACAAGGCCGACTTGCCTGCCCTGGGTATCGCCGAGTGCGCCATCGAGCTCAACAACAGCAGCTTCGACGATTTTATCCGCGCGTTAGCCCCGGATATCGTGTTGTTCGACCGTTTTATGATGGAAGAACAGTTCGGCTGGCGTGTGGAGCAATGCTGCCCCGATGCCCTGCGCGTGCTTGAAACCTCCGATTTGCAAAGCCTGCGCGATGCGCGCCATCAGCGTTTCAAGGCCCACCTCAAGGCTCACCCCGACAGTGACGACTTCAGCGCACTGTTCAAGCCGGCCCTGCAGGAAGCGTTCCAGTGGATGGCCGACACCGACCTCGCCAAACGCGAGATCGCCGCCATTTACCGCTGTGATATCAGCCTGATGATTTCCGATGTGGAAATCCGCCTGCTCACCGAACAATTCAAGGTGCCGGCCGCCCTGCTCCACTGGTGCCCATTGATGCTGGAACCGCCGGTTGAAGCCTTTGCGCCGTTTGAAGACCGCGCGCACTTCCTGAGCATCGGCAATTTCCGCCACGCGCCCAATTGGGATGCGGTGCTGTGGATGAAGAGCAGTTTGTGGCCGTTGATCCGCCAGCAACTGCCGGGCGCACAGCTGCATATCTACGGTGCCTACACGCCCCCCAAGGCCACCGCCCTGCACAACCCGGCGCAGGGTTTTCACGTGATGAATTGGGCTGAAGATGCGCTGCAGGTCATGGCCGCGGCCCGTATCTGCCTGGCGCCACTGCGTTTCGGCGCCGGCATCAAGGGCAAACTGATGGATGCCATGCTCTGCGGCACGCCAAACATCACCACGCCGATTGGCGCCGAGGCCATGGGCGACGATCAGCCATGGCCCGGTACCATCGAGCAAAGTGCCGAGGCCCTGGCCGCTGCCGCCGTAGCGCTGTATCAAGACCGCGAGCGTTGGACCCAGGCCCAGCAAGACGGCCGCCGATTGCTGGCTCGGCGCTACGACCAGAGCCTGCATGGCCCCGCCCTGGTGGCTTGCCTGGAACACTGCCGCAGCCGCCTCGCCGCCCATCGCCGGGACAACTTCACCGGCAGCATGCTGCGTCACCATGCGCATAAAAGTACCCAGTACATGTCGCAGTGGATCGAGGCAAAAAACCGCAGCGTATAAAGGATGACGCTAGCGAGGTTGCGCGCAAGGGGGCATTATCCTGTGCAGCAACCACAATAAAGCGACGGCAGCATGACCCGAGCAATGCGCATTACCGACCCTTCCTACGAGTTGATGGACGATCACAACGGTCTGTCCATCATCTATCGCCAGCATGGTTTCCCCTGCCCGTTGGTGCGCTGGCACTTCCACAAGGAATACGAGCTGCACCAGATCGTCGCCAGCTCGGGCAAAGTGTTTATCGGCGACTACATCGGTAACTTCTACCCCGAAAGCCTATTCCTTACCGGCCCCAACCTGCCCCACAACTGGATCAGCCAGGTGGAGGAAGACGAGGTGGTGCCCAAGCGCGACATGCTGGTGAATTTCACCGACGAACTGTTTGAACAGGGCAGCCCCGTGTTTGCCGAACTCAAGACGCTGGCGCCGATGCTGGAACGGGCGCAGTACGGCATCGAGTTCCGTTGCAAAAAAACCATCGCCCAAGCCATGACCTTGATGCAGCGCATCGAAGACGCCCAAGGTATAGCGCGCCTGGGGCACTTCTTTATTCTGCTGGAGGTGTTGAGCGCCTGTGACGACTACCAACTGTTGTCCGGTGTGACCACACCGCAACTGGCCGACGAGCACAGCATTGACCGCACCAACCGCGCGGTGGACTACATTTTTGCGCACTACGCCCGCGAATTGTCGCTGGAAGAAGTAGCCGAACACCTGGGGATGAAGCCCACGTACTTTTCCCGCGTGTTCAAGCAGGCCACCGGGCGCACCTTCATCGAGTTCGTCAACCGGCTGCGCATCAGCAAATCCTGCGAGCTGCTGGCCGATGGCGACAAGGCGGTGACGGATGTGTGCTTTGAGTCGGGTTTTAACAATATCTCCAACTTTAACCGGCGCTTCCAGCAGCTCAAGGGCATGACGCCGTCTCACTACCGACGCCTGGCGGTGCAACGGTTGACCGAACAGAACCTGGCTTAATGGTTTAAGCCCATGACTTGCCGAGTGCAAAAAAGTATCAGCTCAAGTGTGCCCAAGGATTTGTCACACGCCCATTTCAAGGCTGTAATCAACGCACACTCTTCCTGACACCTTGTGGGAAGACACAACAACAATAACTGTCATTCTGTAGCCCTCTGGGCACGGAAATGGAGTGCGCGATGAAGTTCACAGCAAAAGCACTGCTTGTCTCCACCTGCATGACCACCTGCATGACCCTCAGCGCCGTCAGCTTTGGCGCGCAAACCCTGACCATTGCCACCGTCAACAACAGCGACATGATCCGCATGCAGAAGCTCTCGAAAACCTTCGAGACCGAGCACCCGGACATCAAGCTGAACTGGGTGGTGCTTGAAGAAAACGTGCTGCGCCAACGCCTGACCACCGACATCGCCACCCAGGGCGGCCAGTTTGACGTGTTGACCATCGGCATGTACGAAGCTGCACTGTGGGGCGCCAAGGGTTGGCTGGAGCCGATGAAAGACCTGCCGGCGTCCTATGACCTCGACGACGTGTTCCCTTCGGTGCGTGACGGCTTGTCGGTCAAAGGCTCGTTGTATGCCCTGCCGTTCTACGCCGAAAGCTCGATCACCTACTACCGCACCGACCTGTTCAAGGGCGCCGGGCTGAGCATGCCCGAGCACCCGACCTGGACTCAGATCGGTGAATTCGCCGCCAAACTCACCGACAAGAGCAAAGAGCAATACGGCCTGTGCCTGCGTGGCAAAGCCGGTTGGGGTGAGAACATGGCGCTGATCACCACCCTGGCCAACGGCTACGGTGCGCGCTGGTTCGATGAAAAATGGCAGCCGGAATTCAACGGCCCTGAGTGGAAGGACGCGTTGAACTTCTACGTCGACAACATGAAGAAATCCGGCCCGCCGGGTGCTTCCAGCAACGGTTTCAACGAGAACCTCGCGCTGTTCAACAGTGGCAAGTGCGCGATCTGGGTGGACGCCAGCGTGGCCGGTTCGTTCGTCACCGACAAGTCTCAGAGCAAAGTCGCCGACAGTGTCGGCTTCACCTTCGCGCCGCACGAGAAGACCGACAAGGGCACCTCGTGGCTGTACTCCTGGAGCCTGGCCATCCCGACCAGTTCCAAAGCCAAGGATGCCGCCAAGGTGTTCACCACCTGGGCAACGTCCAAGGAATACGGCGAACTGGTAGCCAAGACCGACGGCATCGCCAACGTACCGCCTGGCACGCGCAAATCGACCTACAGCGACGAATACCTCAAAGCCGCACCGTTTGCCAAGGTGACCCTCGAATCGCTGAAAGTCGCTGACCCGACCAAACCGACGCTCAAGCCGGTGCCGTATATCGGTATCCAGTTGGTGACCATTCCTGAATTCCAGGCGATTGGTACCCAGGTCGGCAAGTTCTTCTCGGGCGCGCTGACCGGTCAGCAAACGGTGGACCAAGCCTTGACCGCCGCGCAGACCACCACCGAGCGTGAGATGAAGCGGGCGGGTTATCCCAAATAACTCAGCATCACCGCGATAAATGCTTTGTGTGGGAGCTGGCTTGCCTGCGATGCGGGCGACTCGGTCTGTCAGCCAGACCGATGTGATGCCATCTCAGGCAAGCCAGCTCCCACAGTG
>NZ_VBVZ01001049.1 GCF_005863185.1 Pseudomonas edaphica | reverse complement strand
TCCCTGCCCTGCGCCTGGTTGGCGGTAAAAAACTTTCGGTGGATGACATCTACCCACGCCTGTTCGATGCCATCCTCGAACAACGCATCGCCCCGGCCAGCCGTTTTACCGAAGAGAGCCTGGGCGAAACCTTTGGTGTGAGCCGCAGTGTGATTCGCCGTGTGCTGGCCAAGCTGTCCCATCAGCAAGTGATCATCCTGCGCCCCAACCAGCGTGCCCAGGTGGCGGCGCCGGATGCGCAGCAGGCGCGTCAGATTCTGGAGGCGCGGCGGATGACCGAGATCACCGTGGTGCAGTTGGCCTGCGCCCAAGCGACCACCCCGCAGATACGCCAGCTGCGCGAGTTGATTGCACGGGAGCGCGACTGCATCGAACGCGACCAGCGCGGGCCAGCGATTCGATTATCGGGGGAGTTTCATCTGCAATTGGCGCAGATGGCAGGCAACGCACCGTTGGCGCAATTCCTCAACAGCCTGGTGCCGTTGACGTCATTGATCATTGCGCAATATGAGGCGAAAGCCTGCACCTACTGCGCCTGGCAGGAGCATCTGGGGATTGTCGATGCGGTGGAGCAACGCGATTCAAGTGGCGCCGTGACCCTGATGACTCAGCACCTGGATCATCTGGAAAGCAAATTACTCAAACACCACTGAGTCCAAGTGGATGAACATCAAACTGTGGGAGCTGGCTTGCCTGTGATAGCGGTGGGTCAGCAGCCTTCCTGTTACTGAAAGACCGCTATCGCAGGCAAGCCAGCTCCCACATTGGGTGTGTAGGGTTTGATGAATGTGGCGCCAACAAAAAGCCCCCGCATCTTACGATACGGGGGCTTTTGTTTTACCGAGGGATCAAGCCGGTTGCAGCACCGACTGACCGCTCAACGCCAGGTCGAGCAACTCACGGTTGGCGACCGCATACATGGCGTAGTCCGTGCCGACTGCTGCACGGATTTG
>NZ_VBVZ01001048.1 GCF_005863185.1 Pseudomonas edaphica | reverse complement strand
CCACAACGGCAATGAGCTGGTAGCGTTGCCGCCACTGAAGGCTTTGCGGGAAAACGGTACTGATGCAGTTGGGTCGATGGATACACACCAGCGCGATGCTGGTGGGCTTGAGTTTGTTACTGGGCGGTTGCGCCACGCCTTCGAAGACGGCCACCGGGCACAGCCTCGACCAGTTGCTGGCCGACCCGGCGCTGCACGGCGCCTCGGTCTCGCTGATGGTGCGGGACGCCAACAGTGGCGCCACGCTGTATCAGCACAACCCGCGCACGCGGCTGGTGCCGGCTTCCAACCTCAAACTGCTGACCACGGCCGCGGCCATGGATGTGCTTGGGCCGCAGTACCGTTTCGCCACGCAACTGCTGAGCAACGGCATTCGCCAGGGCGACCGCTTGACCGGCAACCTGTACCTGCGCGGCCTGGGTGACCCGACCATTCAGTTCGCCGATTACCAGGCGTTGGCGGCGCAGTTGGCCAGCCAGGGCGTGCGTCAGGTGCAGGGCGACCTGGTGTTTGACGACACCTGGTTTGACGCCGAGCGGCTGGGCGTCGACTGGTCCCATGACGATGAAACCACCTACTACGGCGCACAGATTTCGGCGCTGACCGTGTCGCCCAATACCGATTTCGATGCTGGCAGCGTGCTGGTCACCGCCAAGGCGCCAGCGCGGGCCGGGCAGCCTGTGAGTGTCGACATCTTCCCGCCAACCAACTACCTGCAACTGAGCAACCGCGCGGTCAGCGGGCCGGGCAACACCTACGGGATCAACCGTCGCCATGGCACCAACCTGCTGCAGCTCAGTGGGGCCGTGGCGCCGGGGCGACAGAGCGAGCAGTTGGTGAGTGTCTGGGAGCCAACGCAACTGGTGGCCAACCTGTTCGAGCAAGCGCTGGCGCAGCAAGGCATCACAGTGCTTGGCCGTCGAGTGATGGGCGGTGCCAGCCCGGTTGCGGTGA
>NZ_VBVZ01001047.1 GCF_005863185.1 Pseudomonas edaphica | reverse complement strand
CATCGCGGCCCTGGCCGTTGAGGCCGGCATCCCTAAAGGCGTGTTGAACGTGCTGCCGGGCTACGGTCACACCGTCGGCAACGCGCTGGCACTGCACATGGACGTCGACACCCTGGTGTTTACCGGCTCCACGAAAATCGCCAAGCAACTGTTGATCCGCTCCGGCGAGTCGAACATGAAGCGTGTATGGCTGGAAGCGGGCGGCAAGAGCCCGAATATCGTGTTTGCTGATGCGCCGGACCTGCAAGCCGCCGCCGAATCTGCCGCGGGCGCCATCGCCTTCAACCAGGGCGAGGTCTGCACCGCCGGCTCGCGCCTGCTGGTCGAGCGCTCCATCAAGGATAAATTCCTGCCGCTGGTGATCGAGGCTCTCAAGGGCTGGAAGCCAGGTAACCCGCTGGACCCGGCGACCAACGTCGGTGCCCTGGTGGACACCCAGCAGATGAATAACGTGCTGTCGTACATCGAAGCTGGCCATGCCGACGGCGCCAAGCTGGTGGCGGGTGGCAAGCGCACCCTGCAAGAAACTGGTGGCACCTATGTGGAGCCGACGATTTTCGACGGCGTGACCAACGCCATGAAGATCGCCCAGGAAGAAATCTTCGGCCCAGTGCTGTCGGTGATCACATTCGACAGCGCCGAAGAGGCGGTCGCTATTGCCAACGACACCATTTATGGCCTGGCCGCAGCCGTGTGGACCGCTGATATCTCCAAGGCACATCTGACTGCCAAGGCCTTGCGCGCCGGTAGCGTGTGGGTCAACCAATACGACGGCGGCGACATGACCGCACCCTTTGGTGGTTTCAAACAGTCGGGTAACGGTCGCGACAAGTCGCTGCACGCGTTCGACAAGTACACCGAGCTGAAATCGACCTGGATCAAGCTGTAAGCAACACCGCAGGTCAAATGTGGGAGCCGGCTTGTGTGGGAGCTGGCTTGCCTGCGATAGCATCA
>NZ_VBVZ01001046.1 GCF_005863185.1 Pseudomonas edaphica | reverse complement strand
CTTCGCCATAGGATTTGGACAGGCCGTAGTAGCTGTCCGGGCGACGTGGGGAGTGGGCGTCGATGCTTTCGTCTTGCTTGTAAAAGCCGATCACATGGTTGGAGCTGGCGAAGATCACGCGTTTCACGCCATGGCGGCGGGCGGCTTCGTAGATATGGAAAACACCGCTGATGTTTGCGCCCAGCACTTCTTCGAAAGAGCGCTCCACCGACACACCGCCGAAGTGCAGGATGGCATCGACGCCTTCCACCAGTTGGTGCACAGCCTGTTTGTCGGCCAGGTCACAGGGTTGCACTTCTTCGAACTCACCGGCCGCCGGGGCCATGTTGGCGATGTCCGACAGGCGCAATACCTGGGCATAAGGGCGCATGCGTTCGCGCAAGACTTTGCCCAGGCCGCCGGCGGCGCCGGTGAGCAGCAGGCGGTTGAAGGGGACAGGCGTGGTGGTGGTCATGGGAATTCCATTGTTGTTGTAGGTTGTCGTATGACTTGGTGGAAGTATCGTTTTGGACTCCCTGGGTTGTCAACGCCCTTGCAGGCAAGTGATGCTCAAAAGGTGGGAGCTGGCTTGCCTGCGATTGCGGTCGGCTAACTGACATTTCTTTTGCTGATCCTGCGCTATCGCAGGCAAGCCAGCTCCCACACAAGCGGGCTGCTACAAATGTCAGTGCCTGCAGGGAGCGCGTTACAGCAACGAGATCGGGTAGCTGACAAAGATCCGATTCTCATCAAACTCGTTGTTGCTGAAATCCCGACGCATGGTCGAGTTGCGCCAGCGCACATTCAGATCCTTGAGTGTGCCGCTCTGCACCGTGTAGGCCAGCTCCGACTCGCGGCCCCATTCCTTGCCGTCGGTGATGGCGCCAGTGTGTACGTTATTGCCGCTGATATACCGGTTCATCATGGTCAGCCCCGGAATGCCGAGCACCACGAAGTTGAAGTCATGGCGTATCTGCCAGGATTTTTCC
>NZ_VBVZ01001045.1 GCF_005863185.1 Pseudomonas edaphica | reverse complement strand
GAGTTGATGCTATCGCAGGCAAGCCAGCTCCCACAACAAGCCAGCTCCCATCGTGGCCTGTTACGCCAGTTCAGGGGCGCTAGCGTACGCCTGATCAAATGGTCATTCTGACCGGTCTCGTACAGGTTGATACTGATGATCAGCGCTATCACCCCCAGCAGACAAAAGCCGGACAACAGCACGATTTTCAAGCGGATGGAGAGGGTGTCGAACATAGGTTCACTCGCGATTGGACTCGTTGAAAGGCAAGCAGGGCGAGCCAAGTCCATTCGGCGCTATGTCCGGAACATCGGCGTAACGGGATGTTTCATGAGGGAAAGGCGATGAGCGGTAGGAAAAGGACTACGCGCTGCGTTATACGGGGGCTGCAAGCCGTTCCGGGCGTGACCAGATCCACAGGTTGCCCAGGCTCATGCCGGCAATCGCCAGGTAGATCGGCCAGCCGTGATCGAGCATCACCAACATCAACACGGCGCACAGCAGCATGCTCACGGTGGCGCTGACTTTGGCGCGGCGCGCGATGATCTTGCCATTGCGCCAGTTGAACAGAATCGGTCCGAACAGCCGGTGGTTTTCCAGCCAGGCGCTCAGGCGCAGCGAGCTTTTAGTCGCCGCCCAGGCGGCCAGCAGGATGAATTCGGTGGTGGGCAAACCCGGTATGACAATCGCCACCAACCCAATGCCCAGGCTGACGTAGGCCAGCAGGCCGAAGAGCAGCTGGGCGATTTTTGAGGTGGATTGGGTTTTGCCGGTCATGCTGAAGTTTATCTGTTGAGGGGTTACACATTATTCGAACTGAAATCCGCTCAAATGTGGGAGCTGGCTTGTGTGGGAGCTGGCTTGCCTGCGATGCGCTCACCTCGGTCTACCTGTCAGACCGAGTTGATGCTATCGCAGGCAAGCCAGCTCCCACAACAAGCCAGCTCCCATCGTGGCCTGTTACGCCAGTTCAGGGGCGCTAGCGTACGCCTG
>NZ_VBVZ01001044.1 GCF_005863185.1 Pseudomonas edaphica | reverse complement strand
CCGACGATCCCATGCTGCGACGGCGGCGCGCCGGTGAGGATCGAGGCCTGCACCGTGGACGTCACGGCAGGGAACACCGGTTGCAGACTGGCCATCTTGGCGGTCTTGAGCAGCGCGTTGATCTGCGGCGTCGCCTCGCCCAGCAGCGACGGCGTCAGCCCGACCACATTGATCAGCAGCAGCGGTTGCTCAGAGCGCATCGGCATACGCCTCCTGCATCAGGGTTTGCAGCAGGTTGCGCTGGCGCAATTGGCCCTCGACCCAACGCAGCTCGGCGGCGATGCCTTCCAGCTGCGCCTGTTGCGTTGTGGGCCGCAGTTGCGCGGGCAACACGCCCCAGCTGTAGGTTTCCACCTCCAGCACCGGGCGGAACTCAGTGTGGGCGGCCAGGTAGTCGAAGGTCTGGGCCAGGGCCGCCTGGCTGCCGCGCAGCTCGGGCAACAGCAAGTGTTCGCTGAACAGCGGGATATGGAAGTGAATGCGCAGTTCGTTGAACCCGGTGCAACCTTGCAATGCCGCCGGCAGATCGGCCCAGGCCACGCGACGGCCCTGTGCATCGAGTGCCTTGACCTGGTGCAGGTAGGTGGCTTCGGCAAAGCTTGCGAGGGTGTCGAGCACGGCTTCGCGTCGAACGGCATCGTCGGGCGGCAAGTGGCAGATCATCGCATTGGACAGCTGGACCTTGCCCACCGGCACGCCGGCGGCACGCAGCCGTTCCAGGGATTGATAACAATCCTCGAACATCACCGCTTGGTGGCACACATCAAAACACAGCGCCAGGTAGGCATGGTTCGGGTCCATGGCCTGCCGGTGCTGGAAGAATGCGAGGGTCTGCTCGGTGTTTTCCAGCACACAGTCGGGCTCCATCTCCAGGCAGAACACAATTTTCTTGCCGGTTTTGTGGTGCAGCGTGGCAAGTGCGGCTGTGAGTTGGCTGAGGTGTTCATCGGCGCGCAGTTGCCGCGCTTTGCT
>NZ_VBVZ01001043.1 GCF_005863185.1 Pseudomonas edaphica | reverse complement strand
ACTGCCGACCATGCGCGTGGAGATACGCGTAACCGCGATTATTCCCTGACCCCAACCGTGCGGATCACCCACTCGGTAAAGACCTTGAGCCGCGCACTCTGATGACGGTTAGGTGGGTAGAGGATATGCAATGGCGTGGCCGGGCGCGACCAACCCGGCAGCACCTCAACCAACTGGCCGGTATCGAGGTAGTGCTGCACGATCGACTTAAAGTGCTGACCCACACCAAGGCCCGCGAGCAGCATTTCCTTGAGGCCGTTGCCTTCGTTAGTCGAAAAAGCGCAGTCGTTGACCTCGATACGTTGCTGGCCCTGCTCAAAAATCAGCGGCTCCGGCTTGCCCGACCCAGCAAAAAAATACCCGGCCCTGAGGTGGTTGTTTACAAGGTCTTCGGGCGAAACCGGCAAACCCCGGCGCGCCACGTAACTGGGTGCCGCACAGGTCAGGTATTCAAGGTCCGCCACCTTGCGCCCGATCATCGCCATGTCTTCCAGCTTGCCAGCACGGATCACGCAATCGGCGCCCTCCCCGACGATATTCACCGCACGGTCGCTGATGCCCAAGGCGATGGTGATATCGGGGTACTCACGATGAAAGTCCACCAACGCCGGAATCAACAGGCAATTGGCAAACGAGGCCGGTGCATCCACGCGCAGGTGCCCGCCGGGCTTGAGGATCTGCCCGCGTGCGGCGCTGTCCACTTCATCCAGCTCAGCCACCAGCCGTCGCGCATGGCGGTAATACTCCAGCCCTTCAAGCGTGGGCGCCAGGGCGCGGGTGGTTCGGTGCATCAGCTGGGTGCCCAGGTGTCTTTCCAGGTCAGTGATGAGTTTGCTGACGGTAGAGCGTGGCAGCGCCAACTGGTCGGATGCACGGCTGAATGAACCGGTATCGACAACACGGACGAAGGCGCGCATGGCCAGGAGCTGATTCATCGGGGTGGTCCACTGTGACTTAGTGAGCGAAGTTGTCGATCTTGACCTGGCCA
>NZ_VBVZ01001042.1 GCF_005863185.1 Pseudomonas edaphica | reverse complement strand
AGTGGAAGGTTGTGGAACCGGTGCTCAAAGACCCGCACGCCATTTATTCCGCAGGACACTGAACATGAGCGATACCCTGAACCGTGTGGCCCAGGTGCTGGAAGACCGCAAAGGCGCGGACGCCGACAGCTCCTATGTCGCAAGCCTTTACCACAAGGGCTTGAACAAGATTCTGGAAAAACTTGGCGAAGAGTCGATCGAGACGATTATTGCCGCCAAAGATGCGCAAATCAGCGGTGATTACAGCGATGTAATCTACGAGACCGCAGACTTGTGGTTCCATAGCCTGGTCATGCTCGCCCAACTGGGGCAGCACCCACAGGCCGTGTTGGATGAACTGGACCGTCGCTTCGGCTTGTCCGGGCATGCAGAAAAGGCCTCGCGCCCGTCCGCCTGAATAACTTTTACAGAGGAATTGCAGCATGGGCATTTTTGACTGGAAACACTGGATCGTCATTCTGGTGGTCGTGGTACTGGTGTTCGGCACCAAGAAACTCAAGAACCTGGGCACTGACGTGGGCGAGTCGATCAAGGGCTTTCGTAAAGCCATGAACGACGATGAAAAACCGGCCGACCCGATGGCCAATCCGGTACCACCGGTGCAGCCTGCACACCCACAGGCCACCCAGCCGATCACCGAGCGTCGTACCTTCGACGTGCAGGCTGAAAAAGTCCAAGAGCCGACCCGCAAAGACTCGTGAGCACTGACTAATGTTTGGTATCAGCTTCTCTGAACTGCTGCTCGTCGGCCTCGTGGCCTTGCTGGTACTGGGGCCGGAACGCCTGCCCGGTGCCGCACGCACGGCCGGCCTGTGGATCGGGCGCCTGAAACGCAGTTTCAACGCCATCAAACAGGAAGTTGAACGGGAAATCGGCGCCGACGAGATCCGCCGCCAGCTGCACAACGAACATATCCTGTCGTTGGAGCAGGAGGCGCGCAAGATTCTGTCGCCGGTTCAGGAGCCCGCCAAACCGGTGGAACCTGTGCC
>NZ_VBVZ01001041.1 GCF_005863185.1 Pseudomonas edaphica | reverse complement strand
GCCGTCTACCTGCCAGTCTTCGCGCAGGGTTTCGCCTTCACCGAGGATTTTTTCTACGAAGATCGGCAAATGCCGGTTGGGCGAAAGGGAATCCACGCGCCTGCGCAACTTGCGGCAATACCCGCGTGGGTCAGCCAACCCGTCGATATGGTCGATGCGCAAGCCGTCCACCAGCCCTTGGCTGATCAGCTCGAAAATCTTGCCGTGGGTGGCTTCGAACACGGCGCTGCGTTCTACGCGCAGGCCGCCGAGTTCGTTGACGTCGAAGAAGCGCCGCCAGTTGATATCGTCCGCTGCGGTACGCCAGCTGGCCAGCCGATAAACCTGTTGTTCCAGCAAGGCGTGCAAGCGCTGGAAGCCGTCTGGTTGGCGGCCATCAAACTCGGCCAGTTGGCGTTCGATGGCGTGCAGCACCGAGGCTTCGGTGGCGCGCTCGGCCAACGCGTGTTTGAGCCAGCCGGCTTCGGTGTACGCGTAATCCTCGTAGGCGAGGGTGCCGAAACGATCGGCCAGGGGCTTCAACAATTCATCGCCGCCCAGAATCATGGCGTAGTCACGCGGGCAAATCGGGAAGCGGTGCTCGTAATGCTCGACGTAAAAACCGCCCTGCACGGCATCGAACTTGAGCGCCAGGTTGCCGCTTTGCAGCGCTTCACCGTAGTCGCTGCCCAGAAACGGCATCAGCAATTGGCCCTTGAGCAGCGGGTCCGGCGAGTGCCACTGGATATCGAAAAACTCACTGTAGGGACTCAGGCGGCCCCATTCCAAGAGGTCCAGCCACCACGGGTTGTCTGCACCGCCGACGGCCATATGGTTGGAGACGATATCGAGGATCAGCCCCATCCGGTGCTCACGCAGCGCCGCAACCAACCTGTGCAAGGCGGGCTCGCCTCCAAGCTCGGGGTTGACGCGGGTCGGGTCAACCACATCGTAGCCGTGCATGGAACCGGCGCGGGCGGCCAGCAGCGGCGAGGCATACAGGTGGCTGATGCC
>NZ_VBVZ01001040.1 GCF_005863185.1 Pseudomonas edaphica | reverse complement strand
GGGCTGCGCAGCAGCCCCAATAAGGGCAGCGCATTGATTCAGGCAATACGCGGTTATTTTTTTGGGGGCCGCTGCGCGCCCCAGCGGGAGCAAGCTCCCTCGCCACGGGTGAGTAGTTTTCAGCTAATGAGAAGGCGTGCCGATGGATCGATTTCATGAGATGCAGGTATTCCTGGCGGTGGCCGAGGAGGAGGGCTTCGCTGCCGCTGCGCGGCGCCTGAAAACCTCGCCGCCCAGCGTGACCCGAGCGATTGCCGCCATGGAACAGCGTATCGGCACGCAGTTGCTGGCACGCACCACCCGCAGCCTGCACCTGACCGAAGCCGGCCAACGTTACCTGGAAGATTGCCGACGCATCCTGGCCGAGCTCGATGAAGCCGAGGAAGCGGCGGCGGGCAGCTACTCCATCCCCGGCGGCCACCTGACGGTGACCGCGCCGGTGCTGTTCGGCGAGCTGTATGTGGCGCCGGTGCTGGGGGATTACCTGGACCGCTTTCCCTTGGTAAATATCACCGCCTTACTGGTCGACCGTGTGGTTAACATGACCGACGAAGGCGTCGATGTGGCCGTGCGTATCGGTCATCTGCAAGAACTTGGACAGCAGGCCATAAAGGTCGGGGAAGTGCGCCGGGTGGTGTGTGCATCGCCCGGTTACCTCGACCAGCACGGTCGGCCGCAACGGCCTGAGCAGTTGCGTGAAGCCAAGATCGTCACGTCATCCTCCAGCCAGCTGGTAAGTGAATGGGCGTTCGTCGACGCCGGGCAGCCGTTGACGGTACCCATCGAGCCGCGTCTGGTGGTCACGGCAAATAATGCGGCGATCAACCTGGCGCGCCTGGGTTGGGGCATGACGCGGGTGCTGTCTTATCAGGTCGCGGCAGCGGTGGCGGCGGGGGAGTTGGAGGTTGTGCTGGAGGCTTTTGAACCGCCACCGCTGCCGATCCAGGTGGTGTTCCAGAAAAGCGGCCGCGTACCGGCCAAGGTCCATACCTT
>NZ_VBVZ01000103.1 GCF_005863185.1 Pseudomonas edaphica | reverse complement strand
GGGTAGAGTTCTTTGAGTGCCGCGCGCAACGTGGTGGCGGCGACCTCGTGGGTGGTGGGCCCGGTGGTTAACTGGGTGAGCAGTTCATAGGTGCTGGGTGGGCGATGATTGTTGTTAAGTAGATCGTTGGGCATGTGTTGCTCCGCTGCAATCGCTAGCCTGGACGGGCGTTGAGGATGTGCAAGGTAGCGATGGCCGTTGCCGGGAGGACGGTAGATAAATAGCGGTGGCGCCGCTAAATCAGATCAGACGCGTTCGCCCGTGAAGGGCCGGTAGAGAGCTGGGTGAGCAGCGCTATCCGTGCATCCGGACGCGGTGTGTTGGTGGGCGTGGTGCTTGAAGCGGAGGCGTTCATGATGAGGCTTCCCTGTCTGGCCGTTTGGTGGAACTAGCCTGAGGTAAAGGCCAGGCGTTCCATGCCAGGGCGCGGCCACACAGAGAGGCGGTGCTTGGATAGGCCCACCTTCACGAGCGCATTTGAAGGCGCCCGTCAAACCAAGGTGCTTCAGGTGCCGGATTTGATCTTGGTCCAGGCCCTTGTTCTGGCGCGTTCGGCTTTGCTGTCCAGAGGTTTAAGGGTGTAGAGCGTGGCCATGGCGGTGTCGGTCGGATACAAGTTGGGATTGTGGCGAATGGCAGGGTCGACGCTCTCGGTAGCGTCCTTGTTCGGATTGGGATAGCCGACAAAGTCACTGATGGGCGCGATCACTGTGGGTTGCAGCAGGTAGTTGATGAAGGTGTAGGCGTCGTCCGGATTTTTAGCGCCTTTGGGGATGGCGAGCATGTCGAACCAGATCGGCGCGCCCTCCTTGGGTAGACGCATGTCCACGGTCACGCCATTTTTGGCTTCTTTGGCACGGTTGGCGGCCTGGGAGAAACTGCCTGAATAACCCACCGCCACACAAATATCACCGTTGGCGATATCGGCCATGTACTTGGAGGAGTGAAAGTAGGTGATGTAGGGGCGGATCTTCATCAGCAGCGCTTCGGCCTTGTCGTAGTCCTTGGGATTGCTGCTGTTGGGGTCCAGGCCCAGGTGCTGCAAGGCCAGTGGCAGGATCTCGGAGGGCGAGTCCAACAGCGCCACACCACATTGCTTGAGCTTGCTGATGTTTTCTTCCTTGAAGATCAGATCCCAACTGTCTACCGGCGCATTGTCGCCCAGGGCGGCCTTGACCTTGGCCGGGTTAAAGCCAATGAGGATGGTGCCGTACATGTAAGGCACGGCGAATTTATTGCCGGGGTCGTTGGCTTCGATCAGCTTCATCAGCTTGGGGTCGAGATGGTTCCAGTTTGGCAGCTTGCTGCGGTCCAGCGGCTGGAACACGCCGGCTTCGATCTGCTTGGCCAGGAACACGTTGGACGGTACCACCACGTCATAGCCGGAATTGCCGGTGAGCAATTTGGCTTCCAGCGCTTCGTTGGTGTCGAAGATGTCGTAGACCAATTTGATCTTGGGGTTCTGCGCCTTGAAGTCTTCCAGGGCTTTGGGCGTGATGTAGTCGAACCAGTTGTAGACCTTGAGGGTTTTCTCTTCGGCGTGGGCCGCGCCACCGATGACGGCGGCGCAGAGGACGAGTGACTTGAGCCTGTTCATTGGGCTGCTCCTTCAAAACCTTCGAGGACGTTGACGGCGTTGATGCCGATTTCTTCCACTGCGTAGCCGCCTTCCATCACAAACAGCGTGGGCTTGCCCAGCCGGGCGATGCGCGCGCCCATGGCCAGGTAGTCCGGGCTGTCGAGCTTAAACTGCGAGATAGGGTCGTCCTTGAACGTGTCCACGCCCAGGGACACGACGATGATGTCCGCGCCGTAGCGCTCGATCTGGGCGCAGGCTTCTTCCAATGCAGCACTCCAGGCTGCCCAACCGGAACCGGCCGGCAGTGGATAGTTGAAGTTGAAGCCTTCGCCTTCACCTTCGCCCAGCTCGTCGGCATAGCCCAGGAAGAACGGAAACTCTGCTTCCGGATGGCCATGAATCGAGGTGAACAACACGTCGCTGCGTGCGTAAAAAATCGACTGGGTGCCGTTGCCGTGGTGGTAATCCACATCCAGGATCGCGACGCGTTTGTGGCCTTGGTCGAGGAAGGCCTGGGCGGCAATGGCGGCGTTGTTGAGGTAGCAATAACCGCCCATCAAGTCGCCCGCAGCATGATGCCCAGGTGGGCGGCACAGGGCGAATGCACTGTGGGCGCCGTTCTGGATGGCCTGCTGCGCCGTGAGGGCCACTTGCGCCGCGCTGTAGGCGGCTTGCCAAGTGCCGGCGGTAATCGGCGCGCCGCCGTCGAAACTGTAATAGCCCAACTGGCCATGCAGGCTTGTGGGGATCACCCGGCGCAGCGTGCGCGCGGGCCAGGTGTAGGGCAGCAAGTCGCCCTCCTGGCCGTACTCGGTCCAGCGCTGCCAGGCGCCTTGGAAGAAGTCGAGGTAGTCGTGGCTGTGGATCCGCTGCAGCGGTGCCAGGCCGAAATCCTGCGGCGCGTGTACCGGGCCCAGTTCTCGGTCTTTGACCCGTTGCAACACGTGGTCGGCGCGCGAGGGCATTTCAAAGCAGGGCATCAGTTGCCCGTCCATCAATTCACAGCGGCCATGGTGCAGGTGGTGATCGTCCGAGTAGATCGTCAGCATTTGTTGTTCTCCGCAGGCTGTATCGGTGGGTGCAGTCTTGCGGCAGGCACGCTTTAAGAGAACGGCAGGAGCGGCCAAAAGGGGATAATTATGGCCAAATTATCTGTCCTGAATTCGCCCCTCAATGAAGCATCATGCGCGAAATTGGCTCGGCGCCACGCCACTCCAACGCACAAAGGCATGCCTGAAACTTGCCGTTTCGCTGAAGCCCAGTGCCTCGGCAATCCGGTAAATCGGCCAGTGGTCCTCAGCCAGCAGTTGCTTGGCGCGCTCGAAACGCAGCTCGTCCAGCAGCTCCTGGTAGCTGCAGCCCAGGTCATGCAGATGCCGGCGCAGGGTGCGTGCCGAACAGTTCATCTGCTCGGCCAAGCCCTCCAGGCCCGGCGCGGCGTTGAGCTGTGCGGCGAGCAGCTGGCGAATTCTGCCGAGCCAGGCCTGGCGCCCGGTGAACTCCAGGTTTTGTTTGCGGCAACGCTCGGCCATCGCCTGGTGAGTAATGGCGTCGGCCAGGGGCAGCGGCTGGTCCAGCCAGTGTTTGTCGAAGGCAAAGGCATTGGCGGTGGCCTGAAATTGCAGCGTGCAGGGGAAGCGCTCGGCGTAGCGCATGCGATAGTCGGGGGCATCATGTTCAAAGCGCGCAGCCAGTAAGGGCAGAGGCTGGCCGAGCAGGTCGTCGCAGATCACTTTCAATGACGCCAGGCACAGCTCGACGTTGAACATTTCCAGGCTGGGGTTTTCCCGATAGTCGCCGGCGGTGAACCAGATTCGCTCACCGTCCTCTTCAAGGCTCAACTCGAACAGTGTTCCCAGCAGCGCCGGATACCGCAGGGCCAAGCGTAATGCGTCACCAAAGGTGGCACTGGTGAGCAGGGCGTAACCGAGCATGCCGTAGGCCGACACATGCATTTGTGCGCCCAGCTCCAGGCCGACATCGCGGCGCAGGGCCACGGCATTGGCGCACACGCGCATTTCCTGATTGGTGGTGATGCGCGTGTCGGCCCGGCTCAAGTCCGCCGCACAGATGCCGCTGCCGGCCAGCAGCGCCTCGTGCGGCAAGCCTTTGAAGGTGTTAAGCACCAGCGAAACAGCATTGAGGGTGGTGAGGTGGGAATGCAGCATGGAAACTTCCAGCCAGGGGATGGCTGGAAGTGGAGCAAGTTACATGCCGGTCAGCTCAGTTCGCCGCACAGGTCCAGTTCCACCAGGCGGCGCACTTCACTGGCCTCAAGCCCGGCGCCGAGCAGGGCATTGAGCTTGCCGAACGCCGCTTCACGGGTCATGCCGCCACCGGACAGCACGCCCACGCCGCGCAGGCGGCTGCCGGCTTCGTACACGTCCAGTTCCACGCCGCCTTCATGGCATTGAGTGATTGCCACGACGGTTACACCCAGTTCCTGCGCACGCTTGAGGCTGGCGAGAAAATCAGGGTTATCGCTCGGCCCGGTGCCGCTGCCGAAGCATTCCAGCACCAGCGCCTGGATGCCGCTGTCGATCAACGCGTTCAGTTGCGCGGCAGCGATGCCCGGCACCAGCGGCAACACGCCGACATTGGCCAAGGCTTTGGGCTGGCGGTAATGCAGGGCGGCCGGGATCATGTCGGCCTGGGCGACGCCGCCATTGCGCTGCAGGGCCGCAAACGGGTGGCGACCGAAGCTGCGGATTTTCGCGCAACGGGTCGGTGCCATCAGCGCGCCGTGGAAGTACAGCTGCACGCCCGGCGCCAGGCCTTCGCCCAAGGCTGTCAAGGCGCCGCTCACGTTTTCCCAGGCATCGCTGTCGGGCACGCCGGCCGGCAGCATGGAGCCGGTGAAGACTACCGGCGCCGGCAGGCCCAGCAGTTGAAAACTCATGGCTGCCGCGCTGTAGGCCAGGGTGTCGGTGCCGTGCAGGATCAGCACCGCATCGCAGCCTGCGTCCACGGCCTCGACCACGGCGCTGCGCAGATGCTGCCAGTAAGTGGGCGTCATGTTGGCGCTGTCGATCAGCGGCGACATCTCTTGAAAGCGCCAGATGGGCACTGCTGCATCGGTCAGCTGTTCGCGCATGCGCGCCTCAAAACCCGACGCAGGCGCCAGGCCGTTGGCGCTGGCCTGCATGCCAATGGTGCCGCCGGTGTAGAGCACCATCACGTTGTTAGCTGGTTGCATGAAAAATCTCCTGAACGAAAAACGCCGCCGGGCCCAGAGCATGCCCAAGGCCGGGCGGCGTGTCATCTAGCGGTGATTAACGTTGCGCTTGAGCGCTCAGTTCAGCCGAGGTGACTTCTGCCTTTGCCGGGTTGGCCGGCCAGGCCTTGCGGTCCAGGTCCAGGTCAGGGAACTGGCTGGAGTCGAACACCGGCGTCTTGATGCCTGCGGCACGCTGGTTGTCGTAGTCATTGAGGATGCGCATGGCAATCTTGAACAGGAACGCCAGGGCGAACAGGTTGACGAACGCCAGCAGGGTCATGGTGATGTCGGCGAAGGCGAACACGGTGCTCAGGTTCTCGATCGAACCCCAGAAAATCAGCACCAGCACCAGCGCACGGTAGCCCATCAGCACCTTGCGGTTGTTACCCACCAGGAAGCGCAGGTTGCTCTCGCCGAGGTAGTAGTTGTACATGATCGAGGTGAACACGAACAACGCCAGGGCCACCGAGATGAACATGCGGCCCCAGTCACCGACCACCGCCGCCAGGGAGTTCTGGGTCAGGGCAATGCCGTCGCCTTCAAAACCTGGGGTGTAGAAACCGGAGAGCAGGATCAGCAACGCGGTGCAGGTACAGATCACGAAGGTGTCGAGGAACACGCTGAACGCCTGCACCACGCCTTGGGCGATCGGGTGTTCTACCGAGGCCACTGCCGCCACGTTAGGCGCACTGCCCAGACCGGCTTCGTTGGCGAACACGCCGCGCTTCACACCCATGATGATCGCGCTGCCCACCAGGCCACCGAAGGCTTGGTCGAGGCCGAAAGCGCTTTTGACGATGGTCGCGAGCATGGCCGGCACGTGGTCGAATTGCAGCACGATCACGTACAGGGTCACAGCGATGTAGACCAGGGTCTTGACCGGCACCAGCAGGTCGGCAATCGAAGCGATGCGCTTGATCCCGCCGATGAACACCAGGCCCAGCAATACCGCCAGCGCCAGGCCGGTGTAGGTGGTGTCCAGGCCAAAGGCGTTGTTCAGCGAGTGAGTCACGGCGTGGGCTTGCAGGCCGTTGAAGGCGAAACCGAAAGTCACCAGCAACAGGAACGCCATGACCATACCCAGCCAGCGCTTCTGCAAGCCGTGCTGGATGTAATACGCCGGGCCGCCACGGTAGGTGCCCTCGGCATCGGTGCGCTTGTACAACTGGCCGAGGGAGCACTCGATAAAGCTCGAGGACATGCCCACCAGTGCGGTGACCCACATCCAGAACACGGCGCCCGGGCCACCCAGGGTCACGGCAATGCCGACACCGGCGATGTTACCGGCACCCACGCGGCCGGCCAGGCTGAGCATCAGCGCCTGGAAGGAACTGAGCTGGCCGGCGCTGCTCTTCAGGCTGTCTTTGAACACCGAGAACATGTGGAAAAAGTGACGCAACTGTACGAAACGCGAGCGGATCGTGAAATAACCGCCGAGCCCGACAATGAGCACGATCAGTACTTTCCCTGAGAGGAAGTCGTTGATGACTTCGAGCATGGAGTGTTCCTCGCTGATTTTTCTAATGGCAAACGCAGGACGGTCCGACGCGTCGCTCAGCACCAGGCAGTGCACGACGCTTCGCCCCAATCCTTTTGCGGGTGTTGTTATTCATGCGCTTTCGCGATGTCTGCGGGCCTCGTTACCGACGGCCGCAGACGCGAAGAGGGGCGGCACTATACCTAGGCGAGCGTGATCCGTCTGCACGGGGCGATTAAAGGTTTCAGCCAGGCGGTTGCAGGCAAGGAGGGTTTGCAGGGCGATATTGGATTTTTTATGGGCGTCATTTCACAACCTTGGGGCAAAAAAAAGGGCCTGAAGAACGAGCCTTCAGGCCCTCAAAAGGTGAGAGGTGTCTAGTCCCTCAACCTGGTGAGCGGTGCATCAAACGCTTAGGCCTTCAGCGGGACCAAACGTGGAGCAATCATGTTTTCGGGGCGCAGGATGTCGTCGAGCATGGCGTCGTCGAGCAAGCCTTCTTCGCGCACCAGTTCCAGCACGCCGCGGCCGCTTTCGAGGGCGATACGCGCAATGCGGGTGGCGTTTTCATAGCCGATGTACGGGTTCAGCGCGGTGACCAGACCGATGGAGTGTTCCACCAGTTCGCGGCAACGGGCTTCGTTGGCGGTGATGCCGACGATGCAGTGTTCGCGCAGCATGTCCATGGCGCGTTGCAGCAGGCGGATCGAGTCGAAGATCTTGAAAGCGATCAGCGGCTCCATCACGTTCAACTGCAGTTGGCCGCCTTCGGCTGCCATGGTCAGGGCCAGGTCGTTACCGATAACCTGGAACGCAACCTGGTTCACGGCTTCCGGGATCACCGGGTTAACCTTGCCGGGCATGATCGAGCTGCCTGGCTGGCGTGCCGGCAGGTTGATCTCGTTGATGCCGGTGCGTGGGCCGCTGGACAGCAGACGCAGGTCATTGCAGATCTTCGACAGCTTCACCGCAGTACGCTTGAGCATGCCGGAGAACAGCACGAAAGCGCCCATGTCGGAGGTGGCTTCGATCAGGTCGGCAGCCGGAACCAGCGGCTGGCCGCTGATCAGCGCCAGGCGTTGTACGGCCAGGGCCTGGTAACGCGGGTCGGCGTTGATGCCGGTGCCGATGGCGGTGCCGCCCAGGTTCACTTCGGTCAGTAGCTCTGGCGCCAGTGTTTTCAGGCGAGCCAGGTCTTCACCCAGGGTGGTGGCGAAGGCGCGGAATTCCTGGCCGAGGGTCATCGGCACGGCATCTTGCAATTGGGTACGGCCCATTTTCAGCACGTGGCCGAACTCGATGCCTTTGGCGGCGAACGCCTGGATCAGGCTGTCGAGGCTGGCCAGCAGCGCGTCATGGCCCAGCAGCAGACCCAGGCGGATCGCGGTTGGGTAGGCGTCGTTGGTCGACTGCGCCATGTTCACGTCGTTGTTGGGGTGCAGGTACTGGTACTCGCCCTTGTTGTGGCCCATGGCCTCCAACGCGATGTTGGCGATGACTTCGTTGGCATTCATGTTGGTCGAAGTGCCAGCGCCGCCTTGAATCATGTCCACCACGAACTCTTCGTGGAAATCGCCGCGGATCAGACGGGCACAGGCTTCGCTGATGGCAGCGTGCTTGGCTTCGCTGAGCTGGCCCAACTCGCGGTTGGCGTCAGCGGCTGCTTGCTTGACCATTGCCAGGCCGACCACCAATTTCGGGTAATGCGAAATCGGAACGCCCGAGAGGCGGAAGTTGTTCACCGCTCGCAGGGTCTGGATGCCGTAATACGCTTGAGCCGGTACTTCGAGTACGCCAAGCAGGTCTTTTTCTGTGCGGAATGATGCAGCGGAGGACATGACGGAAATCATCTCGATATGGACCCGGAACAGGCCGGAACGCTGCGAATGCTAGGCTTGTAGAAGTTTTTGGGCCAATGCTGTTAAACACTGGCCTATGCACAAACGGCATAATGTTGATGTGACCCGGTTATCATGGCGGGCGTGTGTGCCAAAATGGTGCGTGTCCGTGGGAGGAAGCGATGAACCTTGAGAGCAAATGGCTGGAAGACTTCAGCGCCCTGGCGGCAACCCGCAGCTTTTCCCAGGCAGCGGAGCGGCGCTTTGTCACCCAGCCAGCGTTCAGCCGGCGTATCCGGAGCCTTGAAGCCGCGTTGGGCCTGACGTTGGTCAACCGTTCGCGCACGCCCGTCGAGCTGACGGCGGCGGGGCAGCTGTTCCTGGTCACCGCGCGCACGGTGGTCGAACAGCTCGGTGAAGTGCTGCGCCATTTGCATCACCTGGAAGGTGGGCAGGGCGAAGTCATGCAAGTGGCGGCCGCGCACTCCCTGGCATTGGGCTTCTTCCCGCGCTGGATCGCGCAACTGCGTAACGAGGGCCTTAACATCGCGACCCGACTGGTCGCCACCAACGTTGGCGATGCAGTGCACGCCCTGCGCGAAGGCGGCTGCGACTTGATGCTGGCGTTCTACGACCCGGATGCGGCCATGCAGATGGACGCGGAAATCTTCCCGTCGCTGCACCTGGGCAACACCGAGATGCTCCCGGTGTGCGCCGCCGACGCCGACGGCAAACCGCTGTTCGACCTGGAGGGTGAGGGCAGCGTGCCGTTGCTGGCCTACAGTGCCGGCGCCTTTCTCGGGCGCTCGGTAAATTTGCTGCTGCGCCAGCGCGCCCTGCGTTTCACCACCATTTACGAAACTGCCATGGCAGACAGTCTCAAGAGCATGGCCCTTGAAGGCTTGGGTATCGCCTGGGTGCCGCAGTTGAGCGTGCGTGCCGAACTGGCACGTGGCGAACTGGTGGTGTGCGGCGGCCCGCAATGGCATGTGCCGCTGGAGATTCGCTTGTATCGCTGCGCGTTGGTGCGCAAGGCGAACGTGCGGCTGCTATGGCGCAAGTTGGAAGGCGGGGCTGCACAAAGCACCTGAGCGCAATGCAGATCAACTGTGGGAGCTGGCTTGCCTGCGATGCAGGCGCCTCGGTACATCAGCCATAAGTGAGGTGATGCTATCGCAGGCAAGCCAGCTCCCACATTGACCCTTTTTCTCAGGGGAAATTTGCGCCGGTTTCGCTGACTCGGAAGTCAATAAAACCGCCGCTTTGCGCCGTAAGACAGATGGTCATTCCAGGGGCTGTTTATCTGGATTATTACGGTATACTGCGCGGCCTTCGGCCGGTCCAACCGGCCTTAATTCGTACACCAAGCCACGCCGGATTTCCCGCGTGGCTTGTTGTTTTTTGACGCGCCTGCGGGCGCCCAGAGAGAAGAGGCACGACGATGAGTGCATTGGTTGGCGTGATCATGGGCTCCAAGTCCGATTGGTCCACCCTTAGCCACACCGCCGATATGCTGGAAAAACTCGGCATTCCGTATGAAGTGAAAGTGGTCTCTGCCCACCGCACCCCGGATTTGCTGTTCCAGTATGCCGATGAAGCAGAATCCCGTGGCATCGAGGTGATCATCGCCGGTGCCGGCGGTGCGGCGCACCTGCCAGGCATGTGTGCGGCCAAGACCCACCTGCCGGTGCTCGGTGTGCCGGTGCAGTCGTCGATGCTCTCGGGCGTGGATTCGCTGTTGTCCATCGTGCAGATGCCGGCCGGTATTCCGGTGGCTACATTGGCAATCGGCAAGGCTGGCGCGATCAACGCTGCGTTGCTGTCCGCCAGCATCCTGGGCGCCAAGCACCCGCAGTTTCACGCGGTGCTGAAAAAATTCCGTGCTGAGCAGACAGACAGCGTGCTGGACAATCCAGACCCACGTATCGCCTGAAGGTATTGATTGATGAAAATCGGTGTAATCGGTGGCGGCCAACTGGGTCGCATGCTGGCCTTGGCGGGCACCCCGCTGGGGATGAACTTCGCTTTCCTGGACCCGGCGCCGGACGCCTGCGCGGCGGCCCTGGGTGAACACCTGCGCGCTGACTACAGCGACCCGGACCATCTGCGCCAACTGGCCGATGAAGTCGACCTGGTGACCTTCGAATTCGAAAGCGTCCCGGCCGAAACCGTGGCCTTCCTGTCGCAGTTCGTGCCGGTGTACCCGAGCGCCGAAGCATTGCGCATCGCGCGTGACCGCTGGTTCGAGAAGAGCATGTTCAAGGACCTGGGTATCCCGACCCCCGCCTTCGCCGATATCCAGTCCCAGGCAGACCTGGACGCCGCCGTCGCCAGCATCGGCCTGCCAGCCGTGCTCAAGACCCGCACCCTGGGTTATGACGGCAAGGGCCAGAAAGTCCTGCGCACTGCTGCCGATGTGGTCGGCACTTTTGCCGAACTGGGCAGTGTTGCCTGCCTGCTGGAAGGCTTTGTGCCGTTCACCGGTGAAGTTTCTCTGATCGCTGTGCGCGCCCGTGACGGCGAGACCCGCTTCTACCCGTTGGTGCACAACACTCACGACAGCGGCATTCTCAAGCTGTCCGTGGCCAGCACCGACCACCCGCTGCAGGCCCTGGCCGAAGACTATTCCAGCCGCGTGCTCAAGCAGCTGGATTACGTCGGCGTGATGGCGTTCGAGTTCTTTGAAGTCGACGGCGGCCTCAAGGCCAACGAAATCGCCCCGCGCGTGCACAACTCCGGGCACTGGACCACCGAAGGTGCCGAGTGCAGCCAGTTCGAAAACCACCTGCGGGCGGTGGCGGGCTTGCCGCTGGGTTCCACAGCGAAGGTCGGCGAGAGCGCCATGCTCAACTTTATCGGCGCAGTCCCGCCGGTAGAAAAAGTCATCGCCATTGATGACTGCCACCTGCATCACTACGGCAAGGCTTTCAAGGCCGGGCGTAAAGTTGGCCACGCCAACCTGCGTTGCAAGGACCGTGCAACCCTTGAGGCGCAGATTCTCAAGGTCGAAGCGCTGATCGCCGAGCAATAACCTTGAGGGCGGCGGGAACCATTGGTTATCGCCGCCTCTCTGATTGCAGGACGCTAAAGTCTGACTAGGCTTTGGTGTAGTTCACTTCATTCAGAGGGAAATGCCATGGGTATCATTGGAACCATCTTTATCGGCTTGATCGTCGGCCTGCTGGCGCGCTTCCTCAAGCCTGGCGACGACAGCATGGGCTGGATCATGACCATCCTGCTGGGTATCGCAGGTTCCCTGGTCGCCACCTACGGTGGTCAGGCCCTGGGCATCTACCAGGCGGGTCAAGGCGCGGGCTTCCTCGGCGCGCTGATCGGCGCCATCGTGCTGCTGGTGATCTACGGCCTGCTGAGAAAGAAATGATTTAAGCGACAAAGCCCTCTGCGCTGCGCAGGCGCAGAGGGCTAGAATGCTCGGCATCTGAACTTGCCGAGCTTTTTCATGCGCCGTCTTTTATTCACACTCCTCCTGTTGGGCTCAGGCCTGGCGCACGCCGGTGAACTGCCGGAAACCGATTGGCTCGACTTGATGCCGCTTTCAGACCAGAAAGCCCTCGAGGCCATGCCCGAGATCGACCACAACTCCCCCGAAGCCCAAGGCACCTTCACCGACAAAGGTGGCTTGAAGCAGAGCAAAGGCTTGCCGGCGGTAATGTACTCGACCAAGACCGTGGCCGCCATGAACGGCAAGAACATCCGCATCGGTGGCTACCCGGTACCGTTGGAAACCGACGCGAAGGGCCGCAGCACCCTGTTTTTCCTGGTGCCGTACCCAGGCGCCTGCATCCACGTGCCGCCACCGCCGCCTAATCAGTTGGTGCTGGTGCGTTATCCCAAGGGGCTGAAGCTGGATGATATCTACACGCCGCTGTGGGTGACGGGCACGTTGAAGGTGGAGAAGGTCAACAATGACCTGGCAGATGCGGCGTATGCGCTGGATGCGGGGAAGGTCAGGGTAGTGAAAGAGTCCGATCTCTAGATCATGACGCAGAACCCAATGTGGGAGCGAGCTTGTGTGGGAGCAGGCAAGCCAGCTCCCACACAAGCGTGCTCACACATGTTGATTGGTTTTTACAGAGCGAAGCTGGCGATGCTCACACCCAAGGTATGGCTTTGACCCGGCGCCAAGCTCACCACATCATCCAGCACATTCGCCGTTTCGATGCACAGCATGCCCTGCCAGCCATCATCGGCCATGTCGTCAAACGCCTTGGCGCGTTCGGTCCATGGGTTCCAGATCACGGTCGAGCTCGAACCCTGGCTGGTGAGCTGAATGCGGCGCTGCCAATCCTTATCGACAATATTCAACTGCGCCGGCGTATCCAGGTAGATACGATCAGTCTCGGCACTGAAGTGCAGCAGGCCGGACTGCTTCTTCTCGGCCCAGCCATCGGCGGTGTCGATATACGCCAGCCCATCCAGCCCTTCGACCTGCACCTTGCGTACGTCACTCACGGCGAAGTAAGTGTGCAGCGCCTGGCTGAGGGTCACAGTGTCGGTGCCACGGTTGTGGCTGGTCAGGCGGATGTGCAGTTGATCGTCCAACAGCAGGCTCAACGTCAGGTTGACCTGATGCGGCCAGCCGGGGAAGCCGCCCTCGGGAACCGGCAGAACCAAGTCCACCCGTAGCGCTTGGCCTTCGAGTTCGCTCGCGGCCAACTCCCAGTGTGCCGTGCGCACAAAACCATGGGCACCGGCCGGTTGCTCGCTCTGGCGCATCGCCTTGACGCTCTGCGGGTTGCGGTCAAACACGCCAAACCATGGCCAGCATACCGGCACGCCGGTACGGATGCCTTTGCCTTGCTTGAACACCGCCGCAGGGTTTGGCCATATCAGCGGCTGCTCGCCCTGGCGCTGGTAACTGAAGATGTGCGCGCCCTGTTGGGCCACCATCAATTCAGCGCCGTTGTGGCGAATGCGCCAGCAGTCCAGTTCGTCGATTTTTACGCTTTCAACGTGGGGCACAGGCATACGAAGCACTCTTTAATGGCAGGCAATGGGGCAATTGACCGTCAAAACCCGACGAGGTTTAACGCGCGCGCGACGGTACCGAGCGCGTGCGGCCGCTGCCATCGATGGCGACGAACACGAACACCGCCTCGGTAACTTTGCGCCATTCACTGGACAGCGGGTCGTCGCTCCACACTTCGACCATCATCTGGATCGAGCTACGGCCAATTTCCAGGGCTTGGGTATAGAAGGACAATTGCGCACCGACCGCGACCGGCACCAGAAAGGCCATGCGATCAATGGCCACGGTAGCCACGCGGCCGCCGGCGACCTTGCTGGCCATTGCCGTGCCTGCCAGGTCCATCTGCGCGACCAGCCAGCCGCCAAAAATATCGCCAAAACCATTGGTTTCACGTGGCAATGCGGTGATTTGCAGGGCGAGATCGCCTTGCGGGATAGGATCTTCTTGTTCGAGTTCGATCATGCCAAGGGTGCCTCTGACCCGTAACGCTTCATGGGTGTTTCAAGTGGATAGCCGTCTTCGGGAAAAACGTTTCAGCACCAACATACACCGCTCGATACGTTTCTCGTAAGGCGCACTAAAGGGAAACTCTGCCAAAACGGCTGGGTGGCACCCAACGACGTTTTGGCACAGCAGCCCCTCAAGACAGCGGGTTTGGCGCTTGCAAGGGCCGAGTATATCGAGACGCTGGCGCCGCGACGACCTCCCGGCGCTCATTTGGTCGGCAAATCGCGGCTGTTATGCGGCTTTTTCGCGCAACTGTGTTTCTGATTGCAGGGAAAGCGCACGAATGGGGAATATTTCGCCCATTTGAACTGTGATTCGGTAGACGCTGTGCTTTTTCAAACGATTTGCTATCTTGCCAAACCTGCCGCAAGTCCCGGGCTTGCTGTTCTGATTACTATAAGAGAAGCCTTGCCA
>NZ_VBVZ01001039.1 GCF_005863185.1 Pseudomonas edaphica | reverse complement strand
AGGTGTGGGTGTTTTCAAGAGTGGTGCGCCAAAGGGCAATACTCAGTTAATTCAGGTTGCGACGCCCGGTCACAGTAATTACTGCGACGGCAAATCCTAACCAAGTCACTTCCTATGGCTCAACCTCGTCAGGTTGTGGGAAATGTCCGAGACCAAGCAGAGCAGCTCTAGCGCCGTTCACAAAAGTAAAATTATAAGGCGAGCTGGCGAGCTGCCATGTACCCTCATGCCTTTCCTGGGGGATAACAATGAAAATCTGGCTAATGGTTTTAGTCACGGCGATGCTCGCAGCCTGCGCCGACAGCGGTCCTATAAAAGTGGGGCCTGACACCTACACCATCTCAACGCGAGTTCCCCTTGGTGGGCCGGCCTCGGCGAAAGGCCAGGCGCTGAAAGAAGCGAATCAGTTTTGTGAGTCTCAAGGCCGGGAAATTCTTCTAGACCACATGCAGTCAAGCGAATGCGCCTTGCACGGCGGCTGCGGGGAGGCGGAGATAATCTTCTTTTGCCTGGCCAAAGGCGACCCGCAATTAAAACGCCAAAAGTACAGCCCCGATCCAACTCAAAAAATCGAAATCGACCAGCGCTGATGCTCTGCTGCCGAGAGAAGGGACGGACCTATGTTCAGTGACATGAATCCATCCCTTTCTTTTGTTAAGCCGCCACCGCCGTAGCAACCGGAGCGTACAGTGCTTGGCGTTCCAGAAGGCTCAGCAACTGCCAATTTTTCCCGACGCGTTTATACAGATCGGCGTTGTGTGGGATCTTCACCGTATTGAGCAGCCGCTGTTGGTAGCAGCCATACAGGTGTTTCAGAAAACCAGGTGGCATCACGATGTCTGTACTTGGCACATGGAACGAAATTGCCATGGGCCATTCTTTTTGACGAACGGACCCCAGCAGAGCAGGGCTGACGTCTTCAGGTTTGCCAATGGATACCCAGGTGGCGGGGTGTTTGCCATCCATCCAATGGGCGAACCATTCTGGCAGGCGCCC
>NZ_VBVZ01001038.1 GCF_005863185.1 Pseudomonas edaphica | reverse complement strand
GCCTTGGCCAGTAACACCGCTTTACTACCGGGGATATCGCCGGCCCAGGCCAGCTCGTTGATGCGGCTGTGATCACCGGCATCCGGGGCCTGGATAAGGTCGCTGAAGGCCACGTCCAAGGCTTCGGCGACGCGGTCCAGCGTGGACAGGCTGACATTCTTCTCGCCCGCCTCGATGGCCACCAGCATGCGCCGGCTGACCCCGGACTTTTCCGAGAGTGCGGTCTGGCTCAGATCCGCAGCATGGCGCAGCCGGCGGACGTTCTGGCTGACGTGTTGCAGGACCGAGGCCCGTTGTGGATTTTCTTTGTGCACTATATTGCTCAATGGGTGGGTGTGCGCAGTATACTGCCCAGCATGCGGCGCATTGTGCGGTCCGTGCCTTTCCCTTGCAAGACCGAGCCGCCATGACCGCCCCGAACGCCGCCCCACGTTTCAACCGTTTCAGCAAAGCCGAATGCATCTTGGTGGTGATCACCATGATCTGGGGCGGCACGTTTTTGCTCGTGCAACACGCCATGACCGTCAGCGGGCCGATGTTTTTCGTGGGCCTGCGGTTTGCGGCGGCGGCGATTGTGGTGGGGTTCTTTTCGTTGCGCACGTTGCGTGGCCTGACCTTGTTCGAGTTGAAAGCCGGCGCATTCATCGGCACCTCGATCATGTTCGGCTACGGCATGCAGACCATTGGCCTGCAGACCATTCCAAGCAGCCAGTCGGCGTTCATTACAGCGCTTTATGTACCTTGCGTACCGCTGTTGCAGTGGCTGGTGCTGGGGCGTCGCCCAGGCCTGATGCCGAGCATTGGCATCATGTTGGCGTTTACCGGGTTGATGCTGCTTACAGGCCCGACGGGTGCCTCTCTGAACTTCAGCCCCGGTGAAATTGCCACACTGATCTGCGCAATCGCGGTGGCCGCCGAAATTATCCTCATTGGCGCCTATGCCGGGCAGGTGGATGTGCGGCGAGTGACCGTGGTGCAACTGGCCACGGCCTCGTTGCTGTC
>NZ_VBVZ01001037.1 GCF_005863185.1 Pseudomonas edaphica | reverse complement strand
GCCTTCGACGCTCCACGGCAACTCGGCGAACGTGGCGCCGGTCACCAGCAAGGATTCACCCAGGGCGATAATCACAAACAGGCCGCAACGCTCGGCCATGTGGTTGCCTTCGACATTCCAGTCCGCCAGGGTCGAGCGCCCAAGCCCTGGCACCCAGAAATACACCGACGGCGATATCAGTTCTATCAGCAGCGCCAGCGCCCAGAAAGCCAGGCGTTGCTCGCCTTCGAGCAGGCCGCCGGTGAGCCAGAACACCCCGGAACACAGCATCCACGCCAGGATCCGCTGGAAGTTGCGGGTCATGTTCAGCTACTCGCCGCGAACGGCCCACAACGCAAACAGCGTGCGGCCCACCTGCATGAAGACGTAAGCGCCGGCGAACAACAGGCCGCGATCGGTAAAGGCTTTGGGGATTGATGAAGACAGCAACAGGCCGGCGACCATCAAGCCGAACAGGCCAATGCGGATAGGGATTTTTTCCGGGTCCAGCCAGTTGGTGATCCACGAGGTGAAGATCCACACCCACCACACCGCGACCATCATCAGCGCCACCTGCACCGCGCCGCCGAGGCTCAGGTGGGCCAGCAGCGAGTGGGACAACTGGGTCACGGCGAACACGAACACCAGGTCGAAAAACAGCTCGACCATGCCCACCTTGCCGCTGTCATGACTGCCGCGCCCACGCAGCAAAGAACGGGATGAAGTCATCGGTGGATCTCCCTGAAGGCTTATCTCAAGATTTTTCCGCGATTACCGGCAGCCTGTCGCGTTCACTCATGAACGCTTCCAGCCGTGAACGCATCCAGCGTTCGGCAGGGTCCGTGTCGACGTGGCTGAGCCAGACCATGGACAGGTCCAGGGTCGGGGTTTCGAACGGGAACGGCTCGCAAAACAGGTTGCCGCCGGCGGCCATGGCATGGGCGGTGTAATCCGGCAGGCTGGCGATCATATCGGTGCCGGCGAGCAACGCCGGCAATGCGCTGTACTGGGGTACGGACAGCACCACGT
>NZ_VBVZ01001036.1 GCF_005863185.1 Pseudomonas edaphica | reverse complement strand
ATCCAGTACAGCACCGGGTTGTAGGTTTTCGACCAGAGCTGTGTCAGCAGCGTGACGAGAAACACGCTGATCAGGATCATCGAGCTGATGGCGTAGCCGACGTTAAGGGTCATCGAGAGCAAATCCCCGGCGGTTTCGCCCAGGGTCGTTGCGCAGATTTTCATGACCCAGAACGCCAGGGTGATCTGAGGAAGTTTGTTCATGTGCGAGAAGGCTCCGAAGCTCAGTCTTTCAATCAGCCGACTTAAAGGGGTGCCGACCTGGCGCGCAGACTGAACGCAGGGCTGTGAAAAATAGGTGGGCAATCAATGAAAATTCCATACGCGCGATGGAAATTCATCGCTCTGGATTGCACTATGACGGCCTCCTCCAACGCGCAGCAGGAACCCTGGCCCATGTCCGACGATATCCATTTCTACGAACCCGCCAACGGCCACGGCCTGCCCCATGATCCGTTCAATGCCATAGTCGGCCCACGGCCGATTGGCTGGATCTCGTCACACGATGGCGAAGGCCGCCTGAACCTGGCGCCCTACAGTTTCTTCAACGCGTTCAACTACATCCCGCCGATCATTGGGTTTTCCAGTGTCGGGCGCAAAGACAGCTTGAACAACATCGAACAGACCGGCGAGTTCGTGTGGAACCTGGCCACCCGCCCGCTGGCCGAGCAGATGAACCAGAGTTGCGCGGCCGTATCGCCGGACGTGAATGAATTCGAGTTATCCGGCCTGACGCCGGTGGCCTCGAAAATCGTCGCGGTGCCACGGGTGGGCGAAAGCCCGGTGTCGTTTGAATGCAAGGTGACGCAGATCATTCAACTGCAGCGTGCCGACAAGGGGTTGGTGCCTAGCTGGCTGGTGCTCGGTGAGGTGGTTGCCGTGCACATTGCCAAGTGGCTGCTCAAGGATGGGGTTTACGACACGGCGGCCGCTGAGCCGATTTTGCGCGGCGGTGGCCCGGCGGATTATTTCCAGTTGGGACCGGAGGCGTTGTTCAAGATGTATCGCCCGCGCTGACC
>NZ_VBVZ01001035.1 GCF_005863185.1 Pseudomonas edaphica | reverse complement strand
ACGAATTGCTGGCTGTCATCGCCGAATTCGATGCCTGCGCTCAGGCCGACCCTGGCCTGCTCCAGGAAGAACTGCTGCGGGTCGGCAAGGCCCAGGGCGCTGCAATCCAGCCAGGCCAGGTAGGTGCCTTGTGGCGCGTGCATCACCACGCCGGGCAAACGGGTTTGCACGGCGTGCAGCAGGTAGTCGCGGTTGGCTTGCAGGTACTGCACCAGCGCATCCAGCCATTCGCTGCACTGGCTGTAGGCGGCGCGGGTGGCTTCCAGGCCCAACGGGCTGACGCTGTCGACCATGCCGCAGCGGGCATTGTTGAAGCGCTCGCGCACCTCGGCATTTTGCACCACGGCAAAGCAAGTCTTCAGGCCGGCGACGTTATAGGCCTTGCTCGCCGACATCAGGGTGATGGTGCGTTGGGCGATCTCGGGGCTGAGGCTGGCGGTGGGAATATGGCGACGGCCGTCAAAGCACAGCTCGGCATGGATTTCGTCACTGATGATCAGTGCACCGTTCTCCACGCAGGCGTTGGCCACGGCCAACAGTTCTTCACGCGCAAAGACCTTGCCCACTGGGTTGTGCGGGTTGCTCAGCAGCAGCGCACCGGCACCCTTCAGCGCCTGGCGCATGGCGGGCATGGGCGTCATGTACTCGCCGTTGATCAACTCGAACGGCACTTCGATACGCGGCAGGTTCCAGTGGCCCGGTGCCAGGCGAATCGGCCGGTAGTTGGGGGTTTGCAGCACCACGGGCTGGCCCGGCTGTACGAACGCATGCAGGGCCATATTGAAACCAGGCTCGACACCGGGCAGGAACAGCAACTCTTCAGGCTGTACGCGCCAGGCGTACTTGGCCCACAGGTCCGCGATGATGGCTTCGCGCACATCCGCGCCAGCCACGCTGTAGCCGAGCACCTGCTGGTCGAGGCGTGCGTGCAGGGCTTGCAGGACGGCGGGTGGCGCGGCGATATCCATGTCGGCGATCCACATCGGCAGAACGTCTTGCGGGTAACGGTTCCACTTGGT
>NZ_VBVZ01001034.1 GCF_005863185.1 Pseudomonas edaphica | reverse complement strand
CGCCGCCCATGTACGGCTTGAGCACTTCCGGCACGCGGATGGAACCGTCGGCCTGCTGGTAGTTTTCCAGCACGGCCACCAGGGTACGGCCTACGGCCAGGCCCGAACCGTTGAGGGTGTGTACCAGTTCCGGCTTGCCGGTTTCCGGGTTGCGGAAACGCGCCTGCATACGACGGGCCTGGAAATCACCGCAGTTGGAGCACGACGAAATTTCGCGGTACTTGTCCTGGCTCGGCACCCACACTTCGAGGTCGTAGGTTTTTACAGCGCTGAAACCCATGTCGCCGGTGCACAGCGCCAGTACGCGGTAAGGCAGCTCCAGCAGTTGCAGGACGCGTTCGGCGTTGGCGGTCAGGCCTTCCAGGGCTTCCATGGAGGTCGACGGTTCAACAACCTGCACCATTTCAACTTTGTCGAACTGGTGCTGGCGGATCATGCCGCGCGTGTCACGCCCCGAAGCGCCGGCTTCGCTACGGAAGCACGGGCTGTGGGCCACGAACTTGATCGGCAGCTGCTTGGCGTCGAGGATTTCGCCGGCGACGATGTTGGTCAGCGACACTTCGGCGGTCGGGATCAGGTACAGGTCGGCTTCGCCGTCGCGGCTGATCTTGAACAGATCCTCCTCGAACTTAGGCAATTGGCTGGTGCCCATCAGCGCCGGCGCCTGCACCAGATACGGCGTGTAGGCTTCTTCGTAGCCGTGTTCAGCGGTGTGCAGGTTGATCATGAACTGCGCCAGGGCACGGTGCATGCGCGCGATCGGGCCGCGCAGCAGAGCAAAGCGTGCGCCGGACATTTTGGCGGCGGTTTCGAAATCCAGGCCGCCGGTCAGTTCGCCCAACGCAACGTGATCCTTGATCTCGAAATCAAAGGCTTTTGGCGTGCCCCAACGGCGCACTTCGACGTTGCCGTCTTCGTCTTCACCAATGGGCACGGATTCGTGCGGAATATTCGGGATGCCCAGCAGGATCGAATCCAGCTCGGTCTGAATGCCTTCCAGCTCGACTTTGCCGTCGGACAGCTCGGTGCCCATG
>NZ_VBVZ01001033.1 GCF_005863185.1 Pseudomonas edaphica | reverse complement strand
GCTCCCACAGTTGACCGGGTTCTAACCTTGGAATGCAGTCAACTGTGGGAGCTGGCTTGCCTGCGATAGGGCCTCAAACGCAACAAATGATTTAAGCTTGGCCATAACAACAAGGAGGACCCCGTGAGCGTAATCAGTAAATCGATTCTCCTCGTCGACGACGACCAGGAAATCCGCGAATTGCTGCAGACCTACCTCAGTCGCGCCGGCTTCCAGGTACGTGGCGTACCGGATGGCGCGGGGTTCCGCCAGGCGATGAACGAGGCGCCGTGCGACCTGGTCATCCTCGATGTGATGTTGCCGGACGAAGACGGTTTCAGCCTTTGCCGCTGGATTCGCCAGCACCCGCGCCAGGCGCAGGTGCCGATCATCATGCTGACCGCCAGTTCCGACGAAGCCGACCGTGTGATCGGCCTGGAGCTGGGCGCCGACGACTACATCGGCAAACCCTTCAGCCCGCGCGAGCTGCAAGCGCGGATCAAAGCCTTGTTGCGTCGCGCCCAGTTTGGCCAGGAGCGCACGGGTGGCGGCGACGTTCTGGTGTTCGATGAGTGGCGCCTGGACATGATCAGCCATCGCCTGTTTCACGTGGACGGCGAAGAGGTAATCCTCTCCGGCGCCGACTTTGCCTTGCTCAAGTTGTTTCTTGATCACCCCCAACAGATTCTCGACCGCGACACCATTGGCAACGCCACCCGTGGCCGCGACCTGATGCCGTTGGACCGTATCGTCGACATGGCCGTCAGCCGCCTGCGCCAACGCCTGCGCGATACCGAAAAACCTCCAAGGCTGATCCGCACCGTGCGTGGCAGCGGTTATCAACTGGCAGCCAGCGTGGTTGCCGGCAATGCCCACTGAGCCGCTGACCGAGCGCCGCCGGCGTTTTCCGGTGCCGCGTTCGCTGCTTGGGCGCATGTTGCTGCTGACCTTGCTTGTGGTGCTGTTTGCCCAGGCGCTGTCCAGCGTGATCTGGGTTTCGCAACTGCGCGCCACCCAGCTCGAAGGCCTGGTGACCAGCGCGCGCAGCCTGGCGCATTCGATGACGGCCAG
>NZ_VBVZ01001032.1 GCF_005863185.1 Pseudomonas edaphica | reverse complement strand
AAGAGACAGATATGACGCTATCGCGGGCAAGCCCGCTCCCACAGGGGTTCTCCATCATTCAAAACAGGGCGGTTTGATCAGGCAAATAGTTCACCCCGTGCAGCCTTCTCAAGCAACAACGCTGGCGGTGAGAACCGCTCGCCATATTGCTCGGCCAGGTAACGCGCCCGGGCAATGAAGTCGTTCAGGCCATACTGGTTGATAAACTGCAGCGCACCGCCACTCCACGCGGCAAAGCCAATGCCGAAGATAGAGCCCACATTGGCATCCGCCGTGGACATCAACACGCCCTCCTCCACGCACCGCACGGTTTCAATCGCCTGAATAAACAGTAAACGGTCGCGCACATCCTGCGCTGAGATCTGTTTGCCGGGTTGTTCAAAGCGGGTTTTCAGCTCGGGCCACAGATGCTTGTGCCCGCCTGCGGGGTAGTCGTAAAAACCGCCGCCTGCCGCCTTGCCCGTGCGTTTGTATTCATTCACCAACAGGTCGATCACAGCCGTCGCCGGGTGAGCCGGCACTTGCTTGCCTTCGGCTTGCAGATCCTTCGCCGTCTGCTGTCGGATATGGCTCATCAAGCTGAGGGACACTTCATCCGACACCGCCAACGGCCCCACCGGCATACCGGCCTTGCGCGCTTCGATTTCGATCATCGGCGCTGCCACACCTTCGCCGAGCATGGCGATGCCTTCGTTGGTGAAGGTGCCGAACACCCGCGAGGTGAAGAAGCCGCGGCTGTCGTTGACCACGATCGGGGTTTTCTTGATTTGCAGTACGAAATCAAAACCTCGGGCCAGGGTTTCGTCGCGGGTGTGAGCGCCCTTGATGATTTCTACCAGCGGCATCTTGTCGACGGGGCTGAAGAAATGCAGGCCAATGAATTGGCCTTGATCGGGCACCGCTGTTGCCAGGCCAGTGATGGGCAAGGTGGAGGTGTTGGAAGCGATCACCGCCTCGCTGCCGACCACGCTTTGCGCCGCCGCCGTGACCCTGGCTTTGAGTTCACGGTCCTCATACACGGCTTCGATGATCAGGTCGCAACCGGCCAGTT
>NZ_VBVZ01001031.1 GCF_005863185.1 Pseudomonas edaphica | reverse complement strand
GCGTTGGGCTGCGCAGCAGCCCCATGAGAGCATTGGAATTTTTACTGAAAAAACTCAGCGCTTGATTTTGGGGCTGCTTCGCAGCCCAACGCAGGGCAAGCCTGCTCGCCACAGGCAACAGTGAAGGTGACTGACCTGCCGCTATCGCAGGCAAGCCAGCTCCCACAGGGTTCGGTGGTTGCCTTCAGATCAGCGCCCGCTGCACATCGCGCACCGTCGCTTCGAGGCTGGCCATGTGCAGGTTTAATACGCGTTCCACCGGCGCCTGATGCATCGGCCAGTGCAGCGCCATGCTGCCCACCAGCCGCCCATTGGCCTGCACCGGCAAGGCCACCGCGCGAATCAGAAACGGCAGGCGCACCGGGTATTCCCAATAGCCTTCAGTGCGCTGGCCAAACCCCTGGTGCTGGGTTTGCTCGCAGGTATGCACCTGCTCGTCCGCGGCCACATGATCGCGGCCCGCCAGACGCTGCACCTCCTCAACCGGCAATTGCGTCAGGCATGCCTTGCCCATCGCCGAGTGAAACAGGCTGGCGTGCTGGCCGACGATCTGGCAGTTGTTGGGGTACAGCTTGCGCAACACACTGGGGATCGCGCTTTCCATGACTTCCAGGCGCTCACCATCAAAGCAGGATAAATCCACCACCAGCCCGGTGCGCTCGCTGAGTTCCAGCAGCCAGGGCGCGGCGCTTTCCACCACCTGGCGCTTGAAACGTTGCTGGGTGTCGCCGAACAAGCGCTGGGCGCGCAGGCGGTAACGACGGTCGCTGAGGCCGCGATAGACCCACCCCTGTTCCTGCAAGGTCAGCAACATGCGCGACACCGTCGCCTTGGGCAGTCGTGTGAGGTAGTGCAACTCCTCCAACCCCAAGGCCTGGTGTTCGCCGAGCAGTTCGACGATGGCGAGTGCGCGCTCAACCGACCGTACCGTGCCTGTCTCCATGTTCGATCTCCCTGTTGCCGGTGGATGATCATTTTTCACAGCAAGATACAGGCCCGATCGCAGGTCAACTCATCGATTCAAGGCACGCAGGCGGGCGGCGTTGTACCCATT
>NZ_VBVZ01001030.1 GCF_005863185.1 Pseudomonas edaphica | reverse complement strand
GGGCGGGAGGCGGGGCGTCCGGGGCGGCATTCCCACGCAGAGCGTGGGAACGATCAAGCCGCGGCCAGCAGCGCTTGGCGCTGGCGCAGCAGGTGGAACGCCACAAACGCCGAAACCGCAAAGCTCGCCTGGATCATGATCATCGGCGTGGCACTGCCATCACGCAGATGGCTCAGCAACAGGCCACTGCACGTCGCGCCAAACATCTGCGAAAAGCCCATCAACCCCGCCGCCAACCCCGCACGATGGGCGTTGGGCATCACCCCGCCCGTCACCGAGCCCGGCAACACCAGGCCGCCGCCGAGGGTGACCAATGCCACCGGAATATCCAGGCCCAGCGCCGACAGGCCGAACAGCTCGTAAATCACCACCGCTAGAATCCCGCCGATGGCGACCAGCATCACGCCCATCGACACAATGCGTTGCGGCCCCAGGCGCAGGATATTGCGCCGGGTGTAGGTAGAACCCACGATCAGCATCGACACGATCAGGCCAAAATTAAGCCCGTACTCCAGGCTGCTGAACCCCAGCAAGTTGATAAACACCGCCGATGAACCCGCGATCACCGCGAACATCGCGCCGTAGGTGCAGGCCAACGCCACCGCGTACGCCCGATACTGGCGGCCCTTGAGCAAATCCAGGTATTGCCCGCCGAGGGTGCGCCAATGCCCGGCCTTGGGGTCCAGAAAGTGATTGCTCTCGCGAAAGAACAGCAGCGCCAACACCAGCACCACGCTGCCGATCACCAGCGCCAGCACGATCGGCGCCTGCCAGCCCAGCAGCTTGATCAGCAACCCCCCAATCATCGGCGCCACAACGATGGCGTAGAGCATGCCGATCATGGTCAACGCCAGCGCCGGCCCCGCTTCGGCCTTCCACACATCACGCACCACCGTGCGCGCCAGCACCAGCGCGGCGCAGGCGCCCAGGCCTTGCAGCACGCGGGCGGCAATGAACTGTTGAATGTCGCTGACCAGCAGCATCGACAGGGTTGCCAGCACATACAGCGCCAGGCCGCCAAGTAGCACGGGGCGACGGCCGATGCGGTCCGACAG
>NZ_VBVZ01000102.1 GCF_005863185.1 Pseudomonas edaphica | reverse complement strand
GGATCAGCATGGGCAAGAAGATTGCGGTGAATATTCCCAAGGACGTGTGAGCACACCGAAATCAAATGTGGGAGCTGGCAAGCCCACTCCCACATTGGGTTTTGCGTTTTTTGGGGTTAGACCTTGACGATCCAACCCTCTGGCGCTTCAACGTCGCCGGTCTGCACGCCGGTCAGTTCTTTGTAGAGCGCCTGGGTGATCGGGCCCACTTCGGTTTCGCTGTGGAACACGTGCAGCTTGCCGTCGTACTGGATGCCGCCGATTGGCGAGATCACGGCAGCGGTGCCGCAGGCGCCGGCTTCCTTGAACTGGTCCAGTTTGTCGATGAACACGTCGCCCTCGACCACTTTCAGGCCCAGGCGGGTCTCGGCCAGTTCGATCAGCGACAGGCGGGTGATGCCTGGCAGCACCGAAGGCGACTTCGGCGTGATGAACTGGTTGTCGCGGGTGATACCGAAGAAGTTGGCCGAACCGACTTCCTCGATTTTCGAGTGGGTCATCGGGTCCAGGTAGATCGCGTCGGCGAAACCGGATTTCCTTGCTTCAGCGCCCGGCATCAGGCTGGCGGCATAGTTGCCACCGACCTTGGCGGCGCCGGTGCCCTGTGGCGCGGCGCGGTCGAACGTGGAGATCTGGAAATTGTGTGGCACCAGGCCGCCCTTGAAGTAGGCGCCGACCGGGATGGCGAATACCGAGAAGATAAATTCCGGTGCGCTACGCACGCCGATGTTTTCACCGGTGCCGATCACGAACGGGCGCAGGTACAGCGCGCCGCCACTGCCGTACGGCGGGATGAACCGCTCGTTGGCCTTGACCACTTGTTTGCAGGCTTCGATGAAGTCTTCGGTGGTCACATGCGGCATCAGCAAGCGTGCGCAGCTGCGTTGCATGCGGGCCGCGTTCTGGTCCGGACGGAACAGGTTGATCGAGCCGTCCTTGCAGCGGTAGGCCTTGAGGCCTTCAAAGCACTGCTGGCCATAGTGCAGGGCGGTGGAACCCTCGCTGATGTGCAGCACGTTATCGTCGGTCAGGGTGCCCGCTTGCCACTCGCCGTTTTTCCAGGTTTGGAGAAACCGCTTGTCGGTCTTGATGTAGTCAAAACCCAGCTTGTCCCAATTGATGCTTTCGTTACCCATGACACCCTCTATCTCTGGTCAACCGCCTGGTCGAAGGCAGGCTTGTCGGTTTTTTACTGGATGGGCGCAACAATACTTCATTCTTGGCCGGTGTGGGAGCAGGTGGGCGGACCATTGAGCGTGTGTATTGGCTGATACACCGCTATCGCAGGCAAGCCAGCTCCCACATTTGGAATACATTGCCCTGTGGGAGCTGGCTTGCCTGCGATGGCCTCACCCCGGTTTTAAAGGTGCAGCGCGTGGCCCAATGCTCTTAAAGCCGCTTCCTGAACCGCTTCGCCGAGGGTCGGATGCGCATGGATCGTGCCCGCCACATCTTCCAGGCGCGAACCCATCTCCAGGCACAGGCCAAAGGCCGTAGACAGCTCGGACACACCAACCCCCACCGCCTGCCAGCCGACAATCAGGTGGTTGTCACGCCGTGCTACCACGCGCACAAAGCCGGTTTTCGACTCCAGGGTCATCGCCCGGCCATTGGCCGCGAACGGGAAGCTCGACACAATGCAGTCGAGGCCAGCCGCCTTGGCTTCGTCCGGGGTCTTGCCGACCACCACCAGCTCAGGGTCGGTGAAGCACACCGCCGGGATGGCGGCCGGGTTGAATTCGCGGTGTTTGCCGCTGATCAGTTCGGCGACCATCTCGCCCTGGGCCATGGCCCGGTGCGCCAGCATCGGCTCACCGCTCAGGTCGCCGATGGCGTACACATTGCGCATGCTGGTCTGGCAACGGTTGTCGATCTTGATCGCCGCGCCGTTCATCGCCAGGTTCAGCGCTTCGAGGTTCCAGCCCTGGGTGTTGGGTTTGCGGCCCACGGCCACCAGCACCTGATCGGTTTGCAGCGACAGCGTGTCGCCGTTCGGGTCACGTACCTGCAGGCTGTTGTTTTCGAAACCGGTGACGCTGTGGCTGAGGTACAGCTTGACCCCCAACTGCTTGAGCGATTCGGCCACCGGCAGCGTCAGTTCGCCATCGTAGGCCGGCAGGATACGCTCCTGTGCCTCGACCACACTGACCTCGGCGCCGAGCTTGCGATAGGCAATGCCCAGCTCCAGGCCGATATAGCCGCCGCCCACCACAATCAGGCGCTTGGGCACGCGGGTCGGCGCCAGTGCTTCGGTTGACGAGATGATCGGCCCGCCAATCGGCAGCATCGGCAGGTTGACGCTTTTCGAGCCGGTGGCCAGCAGCAGGTGCTCGCACTGAATGCGCTGGTCGCCGACGTCGACGGTCTTGCCGTCCACCACCTTGGCCCAGCCGTGGATCACCTGCACTTTATGCTTCTTGAGCAAGGCGGCCACGCCGGTGGTCAGGCGATCAACAATGCCGTCTTTCCATTCCACGCTCTTGCGGATGTCCAGGGTCGGCACATCCACTTCAATGCCCAGTTGCGACCCTTGGCTGTGGTGCACGGTTTGCTGGAACTGCTCGGCCACGTGGATCAAGGCTTTGGAGGGAATGCAGCCGATGTTCAGGCAGGTGCCGCCCAGCGCCTGGCCCTCGACCAGAATGGTCGGGATGCCCAGTTGGCCGGCACGGATCGCCGCCACATAACCGCCAGGGCCGCCGCCGATAATCAGCAGCGTGGTGTTCAATGTCTGAGGCATGCCTTACTCCAAAAACAGGCTGGCGGGTTGTTCGAGCAGGCCACGAATGGCCTGGATGAATTGCGCCGCGTCCATGCCGTCGACCACACGGTGATCGAAGGAGCTGGAGAGGTTCATCATCTTGCGCACCACGATCTGGCCCTTGATTACCATCGGCCGTTCAACGATGCGGTTGACGCCGACAATGGCGACTTCCGGCAGGTTCAGCACCGGCGTGCTGACAATGCCGCCCAACGCGCCGAGGCTGGTCAGGGTGATGGTCGAGCCCGACAGTTCATCGCGACTGGCCTTGCCATTGCGCGCGGCGCTGGCCAAACGTGCGATTTCCTCGGCGTTGCCCCACAGGCTGCGGGCTTCGGCGTGACGTACCACCGGCACCATCAGGCCCACATCGCTTTGGGTGGCGACGCCCACATGCACCGCGCCCAGGCGGGTGATGACTTGGGCTTCGTCGTCGTAGCGTGCGTTGATCTGCGGGAAGTCGCGCAACGCCACGACCATGGCGCGCACGATAAACGGCAGCAAGGTCAATTTGCCGCGTGTGGCGCCGTGCTTCTCATTAAGGTGCACGCGCAGCTCGTCCAGCGCCGTGACGTCGATTTCTTCCACGTAGCTGAAATGCGCGGCGCGGCGGGTGGCGTCCTGCATGCGCTGGGCGATCTTGCGGCGCATGCCGATCACCGGGATCTGTTCTTCGCTGTTGCGTTCGGCGTAAGGGTTGGCGGTTGCCGAAGCCTGGGTTGCACCTTGTTGCAGGTAAGCGTCCAGATCTTCGTGCAGCACCCGACCCGCCGGGCCGCTGCCCTGCACCAGACGCAGCTGAATCCCGGCATCCAGCGCGTGTTTGCGCACGGCAGGCGAAGCCAAAGGGCGTTCGTTTGCGTCACGCGCAACCGGTGCCGCAGCGGGTTTGGCGGTTGGCTTTGCTTCGGCCACAGGCGCAGGCTTGGCTTCAACCACTGGCGCTGGCGCAGCTTTCACCGGCTCAGCCACCACCGGCGCATCCTTGGCATTCCCGGCGCCTTCGACTTCAATGCTGATCAAAATACTGCCCACCGCCATGACTTCGCCGGGCTCGCCGCCCAGAGAAATCACTTTGCCGTGCACCGGCGAGGGAATGTCCACCATCGCCTTGTCGGTCATCACATCCGCCAGCACCTGGTCTTCAACCACCAGGTCGCCGACTTTTACATGCCATACCGACAGTTCAACTTCTGCAATGCCTTCGCCAATGTCCGGCATCTTGATAACGTGCGTGCCCATTCAGACCTCCATGACCCGTTTCAACGCCGCGCCCACGCGGGACGGCCCTGGGAAATACGCCCACTCTTGCGCGTGCGGGTAGGGCGTGTCCCAACCGGTGACGCGTTCGATCGGCGCTTCCAGGTGATGGAAGCAATGCTCTTGCACCAGCGACACCAGTTCGGCACCAAAGCCGCAGGTGCGGGTGGCTTCATGCACCACCACGCAACGGCCGGTCTTTTTCACCGAGTTGACGATGGTTTCCAGGTCCAGCGGCCACAGGCTGCGCAGGTCGATGACCTCGGCGTCGATGCCGGTTTCTTCGGCGGCGACTTGCGACACGTATACGGTGGTGCCGTAGGTCAGCACCGTCACCGCCGAGCCCGGACGCACGATGGCGGCCACGTCCAGCGGCACGGTGTAGTAACCGTCCGGCACTTGCGCTTGCGGGTGTTTGGACCAGGGTGTGACCGGGCGATCGTGGTGGCCATCGAACGGGCCGTTGTACAGGCGCTTAGGCTCGAGGAAGATCACCGGGTCGTCGTTTTCGATCGAGGCGATCAACAGACCCTTGGCGTCATACGGGTTGGACGGCATCACCGTGCGCAGGCCGCAGACCTGGGTGAACACCGCTTCAATACTCTGGCTGTGGGTCTGGCCGCCGTAGATGCCGCCGCCGCACGGCATGCGCATGGTCAAGGGTGCGGTGAACTGGCCGGCCGAGCGATAACGCAGGCGGGCGGCTTCGGAGATGATCTGGTCGGTGGCCGGGTACACGTAGTCAGCGAATTGAATCTCGGCGACCGGGCGCAGGCCGTAGGCCCCCATGCCCACGGCAACGCCGACGATGCCGCTTTCGGAGATCGGCGCGTCAAACACCCGCGAGCTGCCGTACTTGTTCTGCAAACCTTCGGTGCAACGGAATACGCCGCCGAAGTAGCCGACGTCCTGGCCGAACACCACCACGTTATCGTCACGCTCAAGCATCACATCCATGGCCGAGCGCAGGGCCTGGATCATGGTCATGGTGGTGGTGGTCATGGCGGTTTCCAATTCGATGCTGTTGTTGTGATCGTTCATGTCAGACCCCCAACTCTTGACGCTGGCGCTTCAAGTGCTCCGGCATCTCTTTATAAACGTCTTCGAACATGGTCGCGGCGCTTGGAATCTGGCCGCCGGCCAGGGTGCCGTACTGTTCGGCTTCTTTCTGCGCCTTGACCACTTCGGCCTCAAGCTCGGCACTGACTGCCGTGTGCTCTTCTTCGGACCACTGGCCAATCTTGATCAGGTGCTGCTTGAGGCGCGCAATCGGGTCGCCGAGCGGGAAGTGGCTCCAGTCATCGGCCGGGCGGTATTTGGACGGATCGTCCGAGGTGGAGTGCGGGCCGGCGCGGTAGGTGACCCACTCGATGAGGGTTGGCCCAAGGTTGCGGCGCGCACGCTCGGCGGCCCAGGCAGACGCTGCATACACGGCGATAAAGTCGTTGCCGTCCACACGCAGGGAGGCGATGCCGCAACCCACGCCGCGTCCGGCGAAGGTGGTGGCTTCACCGCCGGCGATAGCCTGGAAGGTGGAGATGGCCCACTGGTTGTTGACCACGTTGAGAATCACCGGCGCGCGGTAAACGTGGGCGAAGGTGAGGGCGGTGTGGAAGTCCGATTCGGCGGTGGCGCCGTCGCCGATCCAGGCCGAGGCAATCTTGGTGTCGCCCTTGATCGCCGAGGCCATGCCCCAGCCCACGCCTTGCACGAATTGGGTGGCGAGGTTACCGGAAATAGTGAAGAAACCGGCGTCCTTGACCGAATACATGATTGGCAACTGACGGCCCTTGAGCGGGTCGCGCTCGTTGGACAGCAGTTGGCAGATCAGGTCCACCAGCGGCACTTCGCGGGCCATCAGGATGCTTTGCTGGCGGTAGGTGGGGAAGCACATGTCGTCGATATTCAAGGCCAGGGCCTGGGCGCTGCCGATGGCTTCTTCGCCAAGGCTTTGCATGTAGAACGACATTTTTTTCTGACGCTGTGCGACCACCATGCGGTTGTCGAAGATGCGCGTCTTGAGCATGGCGCGCATGCCTTTACGCATGATCTCGGCGGATACCCCTTCAGCCCACGGGCCAAGAGCCTGGCCCTGGTCGTCAAGCACGCGGATCAGGCCCTTGGCCAGGTCAGCGGTGTCGGCGGGTTCTACGTCGATGGCGGGTTTGCGCACCGTACCTGCGTCAGTCAGGCGCAGGTAGGTAAAGTCGGTCTTGCAGCCTGGGCGGCCCGAGGGTTCGGGAACGTGCAGGCGCAGTGGTGCATACGGCTGGTTCATGGCTTTCTACGCTCGATCTTGTGAATTTCTTGTAGTGGGCGCGCTAGCTGACAGTCAGTCTCCGGATAGGAGAAATCTTGTCCTACAAACATCATAGGCGTGGCGTAGAAGAATATTTATCTGTGTTTCATTGCGCTCAAGACCATTTGCGGATAAAAAAACTGCATAAACATAATAAACAGGTGATTTTGTCTCATGCGCAAACTGGACCGTACCGATATCGGCATTCTCAATGCCCTGCAGGAGAACGCCCGCATTACCAACGCCGACCTGGCCCGTTCGGTCAACCTGTCGCCCACGCCATGCTTTAACCGGGTGAAGGCCATGGAGGAATTGGGGCTTATCCGTGATCAGGTCACGTTGCTGGACGCCGATCTGCTGGGGCTGCACGTGAATGTGTTCATTCATGTGAGCCTGGAAAAGCAGAATGAACTGGCATTGCAGCAGTTCGAAGGCGCGATTTCTGACCGGCCGGAAGTGATGGAGTGTTACCTGATGGCGGGCGACCCGGATTATCTGATCCGGGTGCTGGTGCCGACGATCCAGTCGCTGGAGCGTTTCATGATGGACTTTCTGACCAAGGTGCCGGGCGTGGCCAATATTCGCTCGAGCTTTGCGCTCAAGCAGGTGCGCTACAAGACCGCGCTGCCGTTGCCGGCTAATGGCATCAGCCTGGGTTCCTGACACAACACAGGACAAGTGTGGGAGCTGGCTTGCCTGCGATAGCGGTGGGCCAGTTGACACACGGGTTACTGATGCATCGCTATCGCAGGCAAGCCAGCTCCCACAAAGGAATCGGCGCTTTTTACAGTTGGTTAAGCGGAATCTTCAGATACGTCACCCCGTTTGCTTCCGCCGGCGGCATATTCCCCGCGCGCACATTTACCTGAATCGCCGGCAGCAATAGCGTCGGCATTCCCAACCCGGCATCACGCTGGGTGCGCATCTCTACAAACGCCGCCTCATCCACCCCGTCATGCACATGAATATTGCCCGCGCGCTGCTCGGCGACCGTGGTCAGGCACTTGGCCTCGCGGCTTTCAGGCGGGTAGTCATGGCACACGTACAGTTCAGTCTCCAATGGAAAGGCCAGCAGCTTGCGCATCGACGCATACAACTGTCGCGCGTCACCACCAGGGAAGTCGCAACGCGCGGTGCCTACATCCGGCATGAACAGCGTGTCGCCTACCAGAATCAAACGACCGTCGATCAGGTACGCCATGTCGGCCGGGGTGTGGCCAGGCACATGCAGCGCCTGGGCCTTCAAGTTGCCGATATGAAAGATTTCATCCGGCGCAAACAGGTGGTCGAACTGCGAGCCATCGACGCGGAATTCCGGCTCCAGGTTGAACAGGCTCTTGAAGACATCCTGGACCTTACTGATGGATTGGCCGATGGCGATTTTGCCGCCAAGCGTGCGGCGCAGGTAAGGCGCAGCGGACAAGTGATCGGCATGCGCATGGGTTTCCAGCAGCCACTGCACCTGCAAGCCGTGCTCACGCACGAACGCGATGACTTTATCGGCTTGGGCGGTATCCGTGCGCCCGGACGCGGGGTCGTAATTGAGTACCGAATCGGCGATGGCGCACGGGCCGCCATCGTGTTCATAAATGACGTAGGTGAAGGTCGACGATGCCTCGTCCAGAAAGGCTTGAATCAACGCTGGCATGGCGGCGGTCCCCGGAAGCGAAAAAAGTGGTTACAATCAGTTTACGTTTACACATAATGTTTTGAGCTTAAGTGACATAAAGGACCCGAGGCAAATGGAATCTACTCTGAGTGAGGGCGAAGTCGCCCAGTTGCGCGCATCGGCGTCCAAGGCGTGCTCCTTGCTCAAGGCACTGGCCAATGAGGACCGCCTGTTGATCCTGTGCCAGTTGACCCAGGGCGAGCGCAACGTCGGCGAGCTGGAAACCATGACCGGTGTGCGTCAGCCCACACTGTCACAACAGTTGGGCATTTTGCGTGACGAAGGGTTGGTCGCCACCCGTCGGGAAGGTAAATACATTTTCTACGGGCTGGCCAGCCACGAAGTGATTCAAGTGATGAAGACCTTGTCCGGCTTGTACTGCGGCGCGGTCATAAAAAGCTGGGCGTGACGCCATACGGCAACGACCCTTGTGTGCATTGACGATAAAAGGCAAAAGACCATGACCGAGCAACACTGGGGACCGACCATCAGTGGCGACATCGTAGTCATCGGCGGCGGCTCGGCAGGCATCGGCCTGCTGGCCAGCCTGCTCAAACGCGACCCGCAGCTGAACATCACCCTGATCGAACCTAACGACTATCACTGCTATCAGCCGGCCTGGACGCTGGTCGGTGGCGGCGCCTACGACCTGAAAAAGACCCGACGGCCGTTGGCCGACGTACTGCCCAATGGCGTCGCTTGGGTGCAGGCCGCTGTCGCCGAGTTGCTGCCCGACGAGCAAACCCTGGTGCTCGACAACGGCCAGCGCGTGAGCTGGAACAACCTGATCGTGTGCCCCGGCCTGCGCCTGGCCTGGGAAAAAATCGACGGCCTGGAACAGACCCTTGGCCAGAACGGCGTGACCTCCAACTACAGCTACGAGCACGCGGCCTACACCTGGCAGCTTGTGCAGCAGTTGCAAGGCGGCAAGGCGATCTTTACCCAGCCGGCCATGCCGATCAAATGTGCAGGCGCGCCGCAAAAAGCCATGTATCTGTCCTGCGATCACTGGCTCAAGCAGGGTAACCTGAAAAACATCGACGTCGAATTCAACCTGGCCGGCGCCGCGCTGTTTGGCGTGGCGACCTTTGTGCCGCCATTGATGAAGTACGTAGAGAAATACAACGCCCGCCTGGCGTTCAACGCCAACCTTGTCAAGGTCGATGGCCCGGCGCGCAAAGCCTGGTTTGAAGTCAAAGACGCCGAAGGCAAGGCCACCGTCGAAGAAAAATCCTTCGACCTGTTGCACGTGGTCCCGCCGCAGGTTGCCCCGGATTTTATCCGCCAGAGCTCGTTGGCCGACCCCGCCGGTTGGTGCGAGGTGAACCCGCACAGCCTGCAACACCTGCGCTACCCGCATATCTTCGGCCTCGGCGATGTGTGCGGCACCACCAACGCCAAGACCGCAGCCGCCGTGCGCAAGCAGATCGTGGTGGTGGCCGAAAACCTGCTGGCCCTGCGCAAACAGGCGCCGCTGCCGCTCAAGTACGACGGCTATGGTTCCTGCCCGTTGACGGTGGAGAAGGGCAAGGTGGTGCTGGCCGAGTTCGGCTATGGCGGCAAGCTGCTGCCGACCTTCCCGCTGGACCCGACCCAGGCACGTCGCTCGATGTGGTTCCTCAAGGCCACGCTGCTGCCGTGGGTCTACTGGAACGGCATGCTCAAGGGCCGCGAGTGGCTGACCCGCCTGAGCAAGGTGGATTAAATGCTGCTGGCAAGTCTGTTGGGTTTATTGATGGGCCTGGTCATGGGCCTGACCGGCGCGGGCGGTGGCATCCTCGGAGTGCCGGCGTTGGTGCTGGGGCTGGGCTTGACCATGACCCAGGCAGCCCCGGTGTCGTTGCTCGCCGTGGGCGCAGCGGCGGCGGTCGGCGCCATTGACGGGTTGCGCCATGGCCTGGTGCGTTACCGCGCCGCGTTATTGATCGCCTTGCTCGGTGCGCTGTTTTCGCCACTGGGTGTGTTTATTGCGCACCAGTTGCCCGAACACCTGCTGATGGGCCTGTTCAGCGCCTTGATGGTGCTGGTGGCGTGGCGCATGTTGCAACGCGAAAAGGTCGAGGCCGGGCCAAGCGACCATGGCGCCGCGTCCTGGGGCCAGAAAAACTGCATGCTCAACCAGCAGACCGGGCGCCTGGCCTGGACTGCCAAATGCAGTGCCACTCTGGCCGCGTTGGGTGCGGTAACTGGCGCGGTATCGGGCTTGCTTGGCGTGGGCGGTGGTTTCCTGATCGTGCCGGCGTTCAAGCAACTGACCGATGTGCAGATGCGCGGGATTGTCGCCACCTCTTTGATGGTGATCAGCCTGATTTCGCTGATCGGTGTGGCTGGGTCGATGCAGGCCGGTGTGAGTATTGAGCCGATGGGCTGGGTGTTTATCGGTGCGAGTATTGTCGGCATGTTGGCCGGTCGGCGTTTGTGTTCGGTGATCCCGGCGCGGGCGTTGCAGGTGGGGTTTGCCAGCCTGTGTGTGGTGGTGGCTGCGGGGATGCTGGTCAAGGCTGCGCTTTGATGCTGATGTGCAACACAATTTACATGTGGGAGCTGGGTTGCCTGCGATGGCGGTCTTTTGGTGGTGTACATATCCGTTGCTGCGGTAACGGCTGAGTAGGGTTCCGCCCTTACGGCGGCTCACTTTTGGAAAGACCCAAAAGTAAGCAAAAGGTCTTCGCCCCAACACTCGGTGCCTCGCTATGGCTCGGCATGCCCGCAATCCGCCAGTGATTTGGGGGGCCGCCGCGATGGGCCATCCTTGGCCCAGCGCGGCTAAACCGGCATCCCTGCCGGTTTACCCCCCAAATCCCTGTCGAATTCCGGCCATCGTGTTTGACGGGGCGATTTCAGATCAAGATCAAAAGCGCAGATCAAAAGACCGCTGACTTCGTCATCGAAAAGGATGTAAGGGCCGGAGCAACAGCAACAGCAGAGCCATACTCGGTCTAATGTGGGAGCTGGCTTGCCTGCGATGGCATCAACTCGGTGTACCTGACACACCGAGGTGTCTGTATCGCAGGCAAGCCAGCTCCCACAGTTTTGACCGTGCCCGCACGAGACATGGCAAGATGAACGCCTCTCAGGTTTACTGGTCCCTGAGTAACGGATTTACCGACCTTGCACGTCGGCTCATCAAGGTCATGCGATGGATAAATACACCCCCCACACTTGGCAACCCCACGAGCGGCCGAGCCTGCCCGGCTCGCCGTCGACGCCGCTGCACCCTACGCACAAGCGTTGGCTGTTTGCGTTGGTCGGGATCCTGGTGGCAATTACCGGCGGGCTCGGCAATGCCCTGGTGATTGCCAACCTGCAATATCTGCAAGGCGCACTGGGCGCCACCACCGCAGAAATGGCCTGGCTGCCGGCCGCCTATGTGATGACCAACGTGTGCATGAACCTGCTGCTGGTGAAGTTTCGTCAGCAGTTCGGCCTGCGCGCGTTTACCGAGGTGTTCCTGGTGCTGTATGCGCTGGTGACCTTCGGCCATTTGTTCGTCAACGACTTGAGTTCGGCGATTGCAGTACGGGCAGCTCACGGTATGGTCGGTGCGGCGCTGAGTTCGTTGGGCTTGTACTACATGATCCAGGCGTTCCCGGCCAAGTGGCGGCTCAAAGCCTTGGTGCTGGGCTTGGGCACCGCGCAGTTGGCGCTGCCACTGGCGCGATTGTTCTCTGAAGACTTGCTGCAAATTGCCGAATGGCGCGGGCTGTACCTGTTCGAGCTGGGCATGGCGCTGATCTGTCTGGGCTGCGTATTCATGCTCAAACTGCCGCCCGGCGACCGTTTCAAAACCTTTGAAAAACTCGACTTCCTCACCTTTGCCATTCTCGCCAGCGGCGTGGCGTTGCTCTGTGCGGTGCTGTCGTTGGGGCGTATCGACTGGTGGCTGGAAGCGCCCTGGATCGGCGTGGCCTCGGCCTGTTCGCTGGTGTTGATCATGGCCGGCCTGGCCATTGAGCATAACCGCGCCAACCCGATGTTGATGACGCGCTGGCTCGGCAGCGGGGCGATGATTCGCCTGGCGCTGGCGGTGGTGCTGATTCGCATGGTGCTGTCCGAGCAGTCCACCGGTGCGGTGGGCTTTATGCAGATGCTGAACATGAGCTACCAGCAGATGCACACCCTCTACGTGGTGATGCTGGCCGGTGCGATTGCCGGGCTGGTGGTCAGCGCGCTGACGATCAACCCGGCGCACCTGCTGATGCCGTTGATCATCTCCCTGGCGCTGATGGCCACAGGCTCCGTGATGGACAGTTTCTCTAGCAACCTGACCCGCCCGCAAAACCTGTATATCAGCCAGTTCCTGCTAGGCTTTGGCGGCACCTTCTTCCTGGGGCCAACCATGGTGCTGGGCACAAAAAACGTATTGACCAACCCGCGCAACCTGGTGAGCTTCTCGGTGATGTTCGGCATCTGCCAGAACCTCGGCGGCCTGATTGGCGCGGCGTTGCTGGGCACGTTCCAGATCGTGCGCGAGAAATACCACTCCAGCATGATCGTCGAACACCTGACCCTGCTGGACCCACGCGTGGCGGCGCGGGTGCAGAGCGGCGGCTCGGCCTACGGCGGTGTGATTGCCGACCCGGAACTGCGCAACCTCATGGGCATTCGCAGCCTGGCCACGGCGGCCACGCGTGAGGCGAATGTGATGGCCTACAACGACGTATTCATGCTGATCGCGATCATCGCGATCCTCACCATGCTCTGGATCTTCACCCGCAGCCTGTGGCTGATGAGTACCACCAAAGCAGCAGCCCCTCCCGTTCAACCCAGCGGCGTTACTTCATGACCGAAACCACCACCACGACCACGACCAACGCCATCGCCTCCACTCCGGAAGGCACGCCACCACCGGGCTCGACCGTCACGGAGCCGCGCTCGCTGCGAGTGCGCATCATCTCATCGCTGGGTTTTGCCGCGATTGCCATCGTCGGTGTGTTGATCGTGCTGTATGCCTGGCAATTGCCACCCTTTAGCAGTGCGGTGGAAACCACCGAGAACGCCCTGGTGCGCGGCCAGGTGACGATTATCGGCCCGCAATTGAGTGGCTACGTGTATGAAGTGCCGGTGCAGGACTTCCAGTACGTCAAGGCCGGCGACCTGCTGGTGCGCCTGGATGACCGCATCTACAAGCAGCGTCTTGACCAGGCGCTGGCGCAATTGGCAGTACAGAAAGCCTCCTTGGCCAATGTGGTGCAGCAGCGCAACAGCGCCGAAGCCACCATCACACTGCGCCAGGCCGCGCTGGTGGACAGCCAGGCCCAGGCGCGCAAAAGCACCGCCGACTTGCGCCGCAATGAAGAGTTGATCAGCGATGGTTCAGTGTCCAAGCGCGAGTTGGACGTGACCCGCGCCGCGAATGCGCAGACCGTCGCGGCGGTGGCTCAGGCCCAGGCCAACCTGGAAATCGCCCGTCAGGACCTGCAAACCGTGATCGTCAATCGTGGTTCCCTCGAAGCGGCGGTGGCCAGTGCCGATGCGGCCGTGGAGCTGGCGCGTATCGACCTGTCCAACACCCGCATCATTGCGCCGCGTGATGGCCAGTTGGGGCAGATCGGTGTGCGCCTGGGCGCCTACGTCAACTCCGGCGCGCAGTTGATGGCGCTGGTGCCGCCGCAGTTGTGGGTGATCGCCAACATGAAAGAAACCCAGATGGACAATGTGCAGGTCGGCCAGCCGGTGACGTTCACCGTGGACGCGCTCAACCACCGCAAGTTTCACGGCACGGTGCAGCATATTTCCCCGGCGACCGGCTCGGAGTTCAGCCTGTTGCAGGCGGATAACGCCACCGGCAACTTTGTGAAGATCGCGCAGCGGGTGCCGGTGCGGATTACGGTGGACCCGGATCAGGCCGAGAGCGAGCGCCTGCGGCCGGGGTTGTCGGTGGTGGTGAGTATCGACACGGCGGGTCGCCTGAAAAACAGCCCGCCTTGACACCATGCGGATCAAAAATGTGGGAGCTGGCTTGCCTGCGATAGCGGTTTGTCAGGTCCAGGTGTGCAGGCTGACACACCGCCATCGCGGGCGAGCCCGGCTCCCACAGGGTTTTGTGGGGTTACAAAGGTTGGTATTTCAGGGTGAAATTGAGGTGAGTTGACTGGCCGTTTTCCAGCAGCTTCAGGCCGGGCCTGCCCGGCAGGTGATGCGCATTCACCGGATGACTCACCGGCTCGATGCAAAAGAACCCCAACCCCGGCGGGCAGAACAGCAGGAAGTAATCGGCGCCGCTGGCCTGGCATTCCAGTG
>NZ_VBVZ01001029.1 GCF_005863185.1 Pseudomonas edaphica | reverse complement strand
CAGGCTGCCGGTCCAGAGGGTGATGGCCGCATCGAGCAGGCCACTGTCGGCGGCGCGGCCGTCGTTGTGGGCAAACTCCGGCGCTTCAGCCAGGTCGGCACGGCCGATGGTGTGCATCAGGCGCTTGTAGATCGGGTCACTGTTGCCGGCGATCACCACATAGGCGCCGTCGGCAGTCAGGTAGGTGTTGGACGGCGCAATACCCGGCAAGGCGCCGCCGCTGCGCTCACGCACATGGCCGAGCATGTCGTATTCGGGCACCAGGCTTTCCATCAGGTTGAACACACTTTCGGCCAGTGACACATCGACAACCTGCCCCTCGCCCTGCCCGGTCTTGACCCGCAGCAGCGACATCAGCGCGCCGATCACCGCGTGCAACGAGGCGAGAGAGTCACCCAGGCTGACGCCAACCCGCGCCGGCGGAGAGTCGGGGTTGCCGGTGGTGTAGCGAATGCCGCCCATGGCCTCACCGATCGCACCAAACCCTGGGCGATCGCGGTAAGGCCCGGTCTGGCCGTAGCCGGAGATACGCACCAGAGTCAGCTTGGGGTTCAGCGCATGCAGCACGTCCCAACCCAGGCCGAGTTTCTCCAGGCCGCCAGGGCGCAGGTTTTCGATCAGCACGTCGGCGTCGCCCAGCAATTGCTTGATCAACCCCAGGCCTTCCGGGGACTTGAGGTCCAGGGCGAGCGACTTTTTGTTACGCGATTGCAGGTACCACCACAGCGACGTGCCTTCGTGCAGCTTTCGCCATTTACGAAGCGGGTCGCCCTGGCCCATGGCTTCGATCTTGATCACCTCGGCGCCAAACTCGGCCAGCATCCGCGCGGCGAACGGCGCGGCAATCAGTGTGCCGATTTCAATCACCTTGATACCGCTCAATGGCGCTGTCATGGGATGGTCCTCTTGTTCTTGGAATATGCAGCCAAGGCTAGAGGACAGAGGGAAGATAAATCCAACCGTCAGTTGGCAAGGAGCGTTCGCGAAATGCGAACGGCTATTGGCTGCCGGCGTCAGTCAGATCGCTATCGCGGGCAAGCCCGGCTCCCACAGGAGGAA
>NZ_VBVZ01001028.1 GCF_005863185.1 Pseudomonas edaphica | reverse complement strand
GTGGGAGCTGGCTTGCCTGCGATAACGGTGGAACAGTGACATTGATGTCGCCTGACACTCCGCTATCGCAGGCAAGCCAGCTCCCACAGTGGTTTTGTGTTGTCAGGGATATCTTGATAACCAAGCAAGCGCTTGGTAAGTTCTCTCCACCTCACCGTGGAGCTTGCCGATGTCTGCCTATCAGGACTACTTCGACCCCAGCCACCAATTGGTCCGCGACAGCGTGCGCCGTTTCGTCGAGCGCGAGATGTTGCCGGGCATCGAGCAATGGGAGGAGGGCGAGAGCTTTCCCCGTGAGCTGTACCTCAAGGCGGGCGCGGCGGGGATCCTGGGCATCGGCTATCCCGAAAGCCTGGGCGGCAGCCATGAAGGCGACCTGTTCGCCAAGGTCGCCGCCAGCGAAGAGTTGATGCGTTGCGGTTCGGGTGGCGTGGTCGCGGGCCTGGGTTCGCTGGATATCGGCTTGCCGCCGGTAGTCAAATGGGCGCGCCCCGAGGTGCGTGAGCGCGTTGCGCCCCAAGTACTGACCGGTGAGAAGATCATCGCCCTGGCCGTCACCGAGCCCGGTGGCGGCTCCGATGTAGCCAACCTGCAAACCCGCGCCATTCGCGATGGCGACTGTTACCGCGTCAGCGGCAGCAAAACCTTTATCACCAGCGGCATCCGCGCCGACTTCTATACGGTAGCCGTACGCACCGGCGGGCCGGGCTTCGGCGGCATCAGCCTGTTGCTGATCGAAAAGCACACGCCAGGTTTCACAGTCGGCCAACCGTTGAAGAAAATGGGCTGGTGGGCGTCGGACACGGCTGAGTTGTTCTTCGACGATTGCCGCGTGCCGGTAGGCAACTTGATCGGCGTCGAGAACATGGGCTTTGCCTGCATCATGGGCAATTTCCAGAGCGAGCGCCTGGCGCTGGCGCTGATGGCGAACATGACCGCGCAGCTCGCCCTTGAAGAAAGCCTCAAGTGGGCGAGCCAGCGCGAAGCCTTCGGCAAACCTATCGGCAAATTCCAGGTGCTCAAGCATCGGCTGGCGGAAATGGCCACCGCAGTGGAAGTCT
>NZ_VBVZ01001027.1 GCF_005863185.1 Pseudomonas edaphica | reverse complement strand
GATGGCCGGAATCTGACAGTGATTTGGGGGGTAAACCGGCAGGGATGCCGGTTTAGCCGCGCTGGGCCAAGGATGGCCCATCGCGGCGGCCCCCCAAATCACTGGCGGATTGCGGGCATGCCGAGCCACAGCGAGGCACCGAGTGTTGGGGCGAAGACTTTTTGGTTACTTTTGTGTCTTTACAAAAGTGACCCGCCGTAAGGGCGGAACCCTAAGCGGCCGTTACCGCAGCAACGGATATGCCCCCCAACCCAGCCCAGCCTAAAGCCCCTGCTGCAACGCCGGATCATCCGGATTCTGCTGCTCCAGCTGCGCCAGTAACACCTGCACATTCTGCAACTGCCCGGTTTCCTTCCAATAGCTGACCAGCAACACACGCGCCTTGCGATTGGCGGGGTGGCGCTGGACGATTTCTTCCAGCTGACGCTGGGCGGCGTCCACCTCTTCCTGGTCGTGCAGCGTGGTGGCGAGGTCGAAGCGGTAATCCTGATTGTCAGGCTCAAGCTCCACGGCTTTGGACAGGCCAAGCAACGCGTATGGCCGCTCCCCATGGTGCAACAGCCACATGCCCAGGGCGTGTTGCAGGTAGGCCGACTCCGGATGTGCCGCCAATTGCCGCGCCAGCAACTGGCGGGACTCATCGGTCTTGCCCTGCTTATCGAGCAATTCGATTTGTGCGACCACAGCTTGCAGGTTGTCCGGTTGCAGGCGCATGGCCTGCTCCAGTGCATGTTGCGCGTCCGGCAGCAGGGCGCTGTGGATGTACAAGCGCGCGAGCTGAATCCAGCCTTCGGCGGTTTCGGGCTCAGCCTTGAGCTTTTTCACAAACTCATCGAGCACTTGCTGCAAAGGCCCGAAATACAGGCCCAGGGTATCCGGCGACAGGCCGAGCAGGGCATTGGCGGCGGCAAAACGCACGGCTTGTTCAGGATCGTCCAGTGCCGGGCCAAGCAGTAAGGTGCGTTGGCCGCTGGGCACCAGGCCAACAATACTGTGAATCGCCGCTTCACGAACCAACGGCGACTCATCAGCCAGGTCTTTATCCGCCAGCTTCAACGCCTGAGGGC
>NZ_VBVZ01001026.1 GCF_005863185.1 Pseudomonas edaphica | reverse complement strand
GTCGAAGCCGGGCCAACCAGCATGCCGTAGCCGCCGGAGCCTTGGGTTTCCTTGACCACCAGTTCCGGCAAATGCGCCAGCACATGGGACAGTTCATCCGGTTTGCGGCACTGGAAGGTCGGTACGTTTTGCAGCACCGGCTCTTCGTCCAGATAGAAGCGGATCATTTCCGGCACGTAAGGGTAGATGGACTTGTCATCGGCTACGCCGGTGCCGATGGCGTTGGCCAGCACCACATTGCCGGCGCAGTAAGCGGCGACCAGGCCGGGCACGCCAAGCATGGAGTCCGGGTTGAAGGCATGGGGGTCAAGGAATGCGTCGTCGATACGCCGGTAGATCACGTCCACTGGTTTAGGGCCGTCGGTGGTGCGCATGAACACTTTCAGGTCGTGCACGAACAGATCGGCGCCTTCCACCAGCTCCACGCCCATTTCCCGGGCCAGGAACGCATGCTCGAAGAACGCGCTGTTAAAACGCCCCGGCGTCAGCACCACCACATTGGGGTTGTCGAGCCGGCTCGAGCTTTTCAGGGTCTTGAGCAGCAGGTTGGGGTAGTGGTCCACCGGCGCGATGCGCTGCTTGGCGAACACTTCCGGGAACAGGCGCATCATCATCTTGCGGTCTTCGAGCATGTAGCTCACGCCGCTGGGGGTGCGCAGGTTGTCTTCAAGCACGTAGTAGGTGCCGTCGCCGTCGCGTACCAGGTCCACGCCGGAAATATGTGAGTAGATGTCACGGTGCAGGTCCAGCCCGACCATCGCCTTTTGATAACCCTCGTTGCCCAGCACCTGGTCCGCCGGGATGATCCCGGCCTTGATGATGCGCTGGTCGTGATAGATATCGGCAAGGAACATGTTCAACGCATTGACGCGCTGGATGCAGCCGCGTTCGATCATGGCCCATTCACTGGCGGGGATGCTGCGCGGGATGATATCGAAGGGGATCAAGCGCTCGGTGTCTTGTTCGTCGCCGTAGAGGGTGAAGGTGATCCCGGCGCGGTGGAAGAGCAAATCGGCTTCGCGACGCCGTTGGGCCAACAGTTCCGGCGGCGTATTGGCCAGCCAGCGGGAGAAGTCCTGATAG
>NZ_VBVZ01001025.1 GCF_005863185.1 Pseudomonas edaphica | reverse complement strand
CAGACAAGCATTCGTAGGCCTCATTGGCCTCTTTGAACATCTCTTCGGATTCTTTGCTATCCGGATTACGGTCCGGGTGGTGCTTCATCGCCAGGCGACGGTAAGCCTTTTTCAGGTCCGCCTCGCTGGAGCCGCGCTCCACACCCAACACTTCGTAATAGTCACGCTTTGCCATAAGTCTTTGCACTCTTAAGGACGTTCAGCCCGGCCCTCCTGAGCCTTGCCGAACTCGTTGAGCCCCAATACAGGCCCGGACCCAACTCACGTCAATTCAACGATCCTGGTCATAACTACTTTTTAGCCAGGGACCCGGCCAAAAATGCGGTATTTACTGCTCGGAAAGCAGGAGCATTCCCGATCACACCGCCAGCACCCGAACCTTGTCGCATGCTGTAAAAATTCACATACCCCAGACACGCCAACGCGGGAGCAAGCTCCCGCGCGGCGACATCCTACCAGTCACCGCTTGATAGCGGTCAACCGGGCAACCAACTTACTTCTGCTCTTTGACTTCTTCGAACTCGGCATCGACAACATCATCGTGCTTGGCTTCAGGCTCTGCGTGCTGTGCAGCGCCTTCTGCCGGCTGGCCTTGCTCGGCGTACATTTTCTGGGCAACCGGTGCGGAGACTTTCGACAGCTCCTCAACCTTGGCTTCGATGGCAGCCTTGTCGTCGCCTTTAATGGCGGTTTCCAGGGCAACCACAGCTGCTTCGATCGCGGTCTTCTCTTCGGCGGTCACTTTGTCGCCTGCTTCGGAGACCATTTTACGCGTCGAGTGAACCAGGGCATCGCCTTGGTTACGTGCACCGGCCAGCTCAGCAAACTTGGCATCCGCATCAGCGTTGGCTTCAGCATCACGAATCATCTGTTGAATTTCCTCATCAGACAGACCGGAGTTGGCCTTGATGGTGATCTTCTGCTCTTTGCCGGTCGCCTTGTCTTTGGCACCTACATGCAGGATACCGTTGGCATCGATGTCGAAGGTCACTTCAATTTGCGGCACGCCACGTGGTGCTGGTGGAATCTCAGCCAGGTCGAACTTGCCCAGGGACTTGTTCTGAGCGGCTTGCTTACGCTCACCT
>NZ_VBVZ01001024.1 GCF_005863185.1 Pseudomonas edaphica | reverse complement strand
CTCGAGGTGACTGACACACCGCCATCGCAGGCAAGCCAGCTCCCACAGTTGATCGCCACTGCCGACATAAATGGAGTGAAGTTTTATGGGCCAATGGCTCGATAGCATTACCGGCTGGCTCACACTGAACCCCGAATGGCTGGCGGTGGCGGTATTTATCGTCGCGTGCGTTGAATGCCTGGCCATCGCCGGTCTGATCGTGCCAGGCACCGTCTTGCTGTTTGCCATTGCGGCCCTGGCCGGCAGCGGTGCGCTGTCGTTGAGTGAAACCTTGCTGCTGGGCTTTCTCGGCGGCTTACTGGGCGACGGCGTTTCCTACTACCTGGGCCGACACTTCCATCAGAACATCCGCCGCCTGCCCGGTTTACGCCACCATCCGGAATGGATGAACGGCGCCGAAACCTACTTCCACAAGTACGGCATCGCCAGCCTGCTGGTCGGGCGTTTCATCGGCCCGCTGCGCCCCATGCTGCCGATGGTGGCGGGCATGTGCGACATGCCGTTCCCGCGTTTTGCCGCCGTAAGCATTGTGGCCGCCGCCGGCTGGTCGGTGGCCTACCTGCTGCCGGGCTGGGCCACTGGCGCCGCCTTCCGCCTGCCGCTGCCGGAAGGTTTCTGGCTGGAAGCCGGGATTGTCGCCGGGTGTATCGCGGTATTGCTGGGGCTGAGCTTGAACAGCAGCCTGCGCGGCCATCGTCGCGCCACTGTGTGGGTCGGTGGCGCCAGCCTGACGCTGTTGATCGCCCTGTTTATTGGCTATCCCCACCTTAACCACTTCGACCAGGGCCTCAGTGCTTTGGTCCAGGAGCATCGCAGCCCGTGGCTGGACGAGGTGATGGTGCGGATTACCCAACTGGGTGAATTCAGGAAGATGTTTATCGCCAGCGCGATTTTCACTGGCCTGCTACTGGTGGCGCGGCAATGGCGGCATGCCGTGTTCGTCGGTGCTACGTTGGCGGGGGCGGCGGTGATCAACACGGGCACCAAGCTGTTTTTCGCCCGTGGCCGCCCGGAAATCCTCACAGAACCACTGACCAGTTTCAGCATGCCCAGCGGCCACGCCTCCGGCGCCTTTGCGTTCTTTCTCGCACT
>NZ_VBVZ01001023.1 GCF_005863185.1 Pseudomonas edaphica | reverse complement strand
CTCGGCATGAGTGGTTACAACCCCGCATTCGCGGGGTTGTTCGTCGTTACTAATCTGTGAAACAGCTTCGCAAGGATGGAGCCGGTTGTCGGGTGCCACGGAAAATTGTTACCTGACGGAAAATAACCTAACGGATGGGTTGCGATGAAAGTAGGTGCTTACAAGGGATATGTGATTTCAGTGCTTCTGCGGGATGAACACTGCCCGCCCCACGTTCATGTCAGGGGCATGGGATGCGCGTTTTCGTTTCAGCTTCCTGGATGGGGATGTGGAGTTGTGGGATGTAGAGCCTGATCGCAGGCGGCCGCCTACTGCGCTCCTGAAGGAATTACGCGAGGCGATCATGCAGCGGCACTACCTGGCGCGTGCACGCCGGACCTGGTGGGAGAAACTGCAAACGGTTTGCCTGGAGAACCATTCCTGGGATTGGGACGCTGGTGAATTGGTTCAAGGGTTGGTTATTCGACGTGGTGTCTATGTCATCGCAAGCGCCCGGCACGATGTCGTAGAGCAAAGAACAATTTTGAATCTGGTCAGAGCGCCAGATTGCGTGGGGATTAATTTATGAAAATCGTAAAAGCCAAAGTCGTACCCTATAAGCCGCTCACTGACGCCGATGTCGACAAGGCCATCACCCGTGGGCGCAAGCTCAAACGTCTGTACGCCAATGCCAGCAATGTGCGCTATGAACACGAGTGCATTTCCATCGGTTTCAGCGACGGCAGCCGCGTCATGTTGCCTGTAGCCGGGTTGCCGGAGTTCGAAGGGTTTTCCCTGGAGGACTTTCAGCAACTGGAGGTCGGCTTTGGCGGCAAGGCGCTGTGCTGTGAGGCGCAGGATCTGGACGTTTCGATCACCGGGCTCATCGCCACCAGCCAGCCCTTGATGGACCTGGCGACAAGCCTGGTAGCGTCGCGCAACGGTCGCAAGAGCAGCGCCGCCAAAACCGCCGCCGCCCGAGCCAATGGCAAGAAGGGCGGTCGGCCACGCAAGGAGCCGTTGGATAACGGTGATTCAACAGATGCATGAAAACCCAGTGTGGGAGCTGGCTTGCCTGCGATAGCGGTGTATCAGTTGACCGATGCAGGGCAGGCCTACCGCC
>NZ_VBVZ01001022.1 GCF_005863185.1 Pseudomonas edaphica | reverse complement strand
GGCCATAACCGGTGCCGGCGGCGCCGGGAATTTGCAGCATTTTTTCCGGTAATTGCGCGAGGTTGGAAAACGCGGCCTGATCGCCGAACAGCAGGAACACGCAGACCCCGGCGCACACCACGTAGGCGATCAGGCCCTGGAACATGTCGGTCATGATCAACCCGCGCATGCCCATGCTCACGGTCCAGTATTGGCGGATCAGTACCACCGCCACGCCTGCAAACAGGCAGGTGGTGACGCCCCAACGGCCGAAGCTGGCGAACTGGAACAGCATCGCCAGGGCCTGGATGCCCATCACCACCCATGGAAACACCGAGATGATGCCGATAATCGAGGCCACCCGTTTTACCGCCGGGCTGTCGAAGCGCATGCCCAGCAGGTCCGGCTGGGTGCGCAGGTTGAAGCGTTTGCCCCAGGTCCAGGCGCGGCTGGCCATCAGGTACATCGCGGTCACGCCCAGGGTCGCATAGACCATGCCGTAGAAACCCAAGGCGCCGCCGACGCTCAGGGCAAAAAACGCGGTGAAGGTCGAGCCCGGCCACCAGGAGTTGGTGTAGCACATGGCGATATACCACGGCCCGTAAGAGCGCCCGCCAACGGCGTAGTCGGAAAAACTGGTGCTTTCGCGGTTGGTGGCATAGAGCACGGCGATCATCCCGGCCAGGAACAGGCCGATCACACCGAAGGTAATGAACAAGTGGGCATCGCTGCTGGTGCTGATCATCACACGCCCTCCTCGTCAGGAATATCACCGGCCTTGAGCTCGGCCAGATACAACCCCCACACCCCTAGTGCTGCGAGTACGGCAATGGCGATCCAATAGAAAATCGGCAGCGGGATGCCTACCACCAAGGCGCGACTGCCACTCACGCTCAAGTAAAACGGCGGGAACAACGCCAGCATCAACAACAGGAAGAAGTAGGCGCCAAAGATCTGGTTTCTCAGGCGTGCGGGTGACGCGCTTGCGGGTTTCATGATGGAGGGTGCTCCTTGAATTTCTGGATCGGTTTGTTGTGTGATCAATCAAAAAATCAAGCAGTGAAACGTCAGCGCAAACCAGCGCCAAAGGAGCTACAGGGTGACTCGTCGTTATTGTGCTGGCG
>NZ_VBVZ01001021.1 GCF_005863185.1 Pseudomonas edaphica | reverse complement strand
GTCTTTCAGTTAGACATTCATTGCCTGGTACACCGCTATCGCAGGCAAGCCAGCTCCCACATTGGCCTGCATTTCAAATCGAATTACTTATCGCGAATCGAAAAATTCGCCATATGCTCCAACCCTTTGATCAGCGCCGAGTGGTCCCAATTACCGCCACCAATCGCCGTGCACGTGCTGAACACCTGCTGCGTGCCAGCCGTGTTCGGCAGGTTGATCCCCAGCTCCTTGGCCCCGGCCAGCGCCAGGTTGAGGTCTTTCTGGTGCAGGTTGATGCGGAAGCCCGGATCAAAGGTGCCCTTGATCATGCGCTCGCCATGCACTTCCAGGATCTTCGACGAAGCAAACCCGCCCATCAGCGCTTCGCGCACCTTGGCCGGGTCGGCGCCGTTCTTCGATGCGAACAGCAGTGCTTCGGCCACTGCCTGGATGTTCAGCGCGACGATGATCTGATTCGCCACCTTGGCGGTCTGGCCATCGCCATTGCCGCCGACCAGGGTGATGTTCTTGCCCATGGCCTGGAACAGCGGCAGGGCGCGTTCGAACGTCTGCGGCTCGCCACCGATCATGATGCTCAAGGTGCCGGCCTTGGCGCCGACTTCACCGCCGGACACAGGCGCGTCGAGGTATTGCGCGCCGGTTGCATTGATCTTGGCGGCAAAGGCCTTGGTGGCGGTGGGGGAGATCGAACTCATGTCGATCACTACTTTGTTGGGTGACAGGCCGGCGGCAACACCGTCGGCGCGGAACAGCACATCGTCCACCTGTGGGGTGTCGGGCACCATCACGATGATGAACTCGGCTTCCTGGGCGACTTGCTGCGGGTTGGCCAGGGCCACGGCACCCGCCGCGATCAGGGCTTCGGGCGCCTTGCCGTGATGCTCGGACAGAAACAGTTGGTGGCCGGCCTTTTGCAGGTTGGCGGCCATGGGTTGGCCCATGATGCCGGTGCCGATAAATCCGATTTTAGCCATGATCAACATCCTCTTTTTATTCTAGGTGCAGGGCGGACACGGTCCACCAAACACTGAAGATCCAAATGTGGGAGCTGGCTTGCCTGCGATGGCATCACCCGGTTTTGCCTGATACACCGCAGTGTCTGCAT
>NZ_VBVZ01001020.1 GCF_005863185.1 Pseudomonas edaphica | reverse complement strand
TCAATCGCGGGGATCAGGGTTGGGTGCGGGTTGAGGGTCCAGTTGCGGCAGATTTTGCCCTTGAGGCCCAGGGACTCGCCGTAGGTCGGCAGGATCAACTCAATGGCGGCGGTGTTGAAACCAATGCCGTGGTTGAGCGACTGCACATTGTGTTTTTCGTAGATGCCACGGATCGCCATCATCGCCATCAGCACATGCACCGGCTTGATATGACGCGGGTCGCGGGTAAACAGCGGTTCGATGTAGAACGGCTTGTCGGCCACCACCACAAAATCCACCCAGCTCGCCGGGATGTCGACACGGGGCAAGTCAGTGACATCGTCGACCAACTGGTTGACCTGCACGATGACGATGCCATCGCTGAACGCAGCGGGTTCGATCAGCGCCGGAGTGTCTTCGGTACTGGCGCCGGTGTAGATATTGCCGGCGCGGTCGGCCATGAAACCGGCCGAAAGCACCACGTTGGGGATCAGGTCAACCACCAGCCGTGCGTAGAGTTCGATGTAGGTGTGGATCGCGCCGATTTCCAGCAGGCCATCTTCGAGCAACTGGCTGATGCGCAGGGACTGGGTGCCGGCGAAGGAGAAATCCAGCTTGCGCGCGATGCCCTTTTCAAACAGGTCCAGGTGCTCGGAACGGCCGACACTGGGCATGATCATGTGCAAATCGTGGAGCTTGGTCGGGTCGGCCTTGGCCAGTGAGCGCGAGAGAAAATCGGCTTGCTTCTGGTTATTGCCCTCCAGCACCACCCGGTCGCCGGGGAGGATCAGCGCTTCCAGCGCTTCGACGATTTTGTCACTGGGCAACACTGCCCCGTCTGCGTACTGCTTGACCAGCCCGAGCCGCCGCTGCTTCTCGTCGCGCCGCCGCGTCCAGCGCGAATCGGGGGTGATGGTTGTTGTCATGGTCGCTCCACGGGGTTTGCTGTCGTGGGCTGTACCTTAGGAGTGAATGTGGGGGGCATCAATCAAGCCCGGCGGTGGATCGTTACGGCTAGAGTAACGGAACATCAGTGAATGCTGGATTCAAGCCAAATGAAAATCAAAGGTGGGAGCTGGCTTGCCTGCGATAGCGGACTGTCAGCCCACAACTTCATTGCTGACCCACCGC
>NZ_VBVZ01000101.1 GCF_005863185.1 Pseudomonas edaphica | reverse complement strand
CCAATATAGTTTGTATCTCTGACATTTTTCGTGCAACTAAACGCGAGTCAGACAACCATCCCGAGTGCAGTACAACATCAAGGGATGTCGCTTCCGGCATTAACCGCTCGCCCACATTTATACGCAGATCGATATCAGGATACCTGTCCAGAAATTTATGCAGATAGGGCGTCAATATGATTCGAGCAATATCACTCGGACAACCAACCCTAAGAGTTCCCATGGGTTCACCGCGATAGGCGGCAATTTCAGAACCTACGTCAGCGATCTCTTCACGTATCTTGCAGCATCGAGCATACATTATCTTTCCCGCTTCAGTTAATTGACTTTTGCGAGCCGTTCTTTCAATCAGCTTAACTTTAAATACCGACTCTAAATTCGAAACCGCGCGGCTAACAGTAGCCTTGGGCAACCCCAAAGCCCTCGCGGCACCTGAAATTGACTCGACATCACCGACCGTTGCAAAAATGACAAACCCATCTTGCTTATCTGAAGTCATGCCGACACCCTCATTGCAAAAAATCGCATAATGCGTCACACCAAGACTGCCTCTCGATAAGTCTAGCCGATTGAATGAGCAACGCACATCCACTCAACCCTATAAATTCCTCCGGCATCGCCCAACAGAATTCGTACTTCAAAATATACAAAAAACAGTATTAACTCAGAAAAACACATTTCCTTATGAGCTATACTTACCTGTTTACTTGTTTATTTGATTTGACGCACACGACTCCAGCCCAATTTCCAACAACGACCTTTCATTAGATGCGACAGTCCCCAGGTACAGTCGCCCATTCAGCTCCGCAACACTCGTTACCTCGCTATAGCTCAAATCGGAACTTTGCAAATCTTCGAGTAGTCGTCCCTCTTGATCAAAGCACATCACCCACGCTGTGTGCGCGGGCTTGGGTTGAATTTTTTGAGGCAGTGCCCAGATGAGTTTACGAAATAGCACTGGAGCGTTCGCAAATGAATCCAGCGCGGCTATACGCGGGCTAACCATGGCCACCCAAAAACGCCCATTTTTTATACGCGACATGTTATCGGGTAGTCCCGGAAAATTATCTGCCAACACTTCACAATCTCCCTCGCGTTCGCCTCGCACCCAAAGACGGCTGAGCCTGTAAGCAGCAGTTTCAACGAACAGCACCGCACTCTCATCATCATTCAAACTGAGCCCGTTCGGAAAATAGAGCTCCGATAAAACAACGGTAACTTCACCGTTTGGATCACGACGCAACAGGCGTCCTGATGGTCTGTGCTCGATGAACGCTCCAGCAGCTTGTTCAAAGTCAAAACGGGAGGTCGACTCGGTGAACCAAATGGTCCCATCTTTAGCTATTGTTGCATTTGAACAAAACCTGAGGGGAAACGTATTAACAAACTCAACCAAAGGCACCAACACCTGCGTCTGAAAATCGAAAGAAAGCAGGCCCTTGTGTGCATCGCATATTATCAGCCTGTTATCTGTAGTGAGCTCTAAACCAAGTGGGCGTCCTCCCGTACTGCACAGGGTTACTTCCAAACGCGTTACAGGGTCAATTCGTAGTATCCGACCGTCGGACACTCCACATATGAGTCGACCTTGAGTATCAACAATGACGTCCTCAGGAGTAGACCCGGATATGGGTAATTTTATAGCCTTTGTGATTTTCTGCTCGGATGATGATTTCGCGGCGCGCTCAGTGGCCGGAGTAATAGCCCGCATCAGGGGCTCAATCGTGGCTTTTCGCGCTGGTGCAAGTTGCGGGAGGGTCGGACGGCCTTCGCGGCAATAGGTATAAGTGCTCTCGACCTCATAGGCATGGATAGCAGAGCAGAACCAAGCCTGTCTGGAAGGAAAATCGCCATCTGTTACGCGGTCCAGAGCGTGCAACAGGTCGGCCTTGGAACGAGCGCCTATAATCACTGCGGCATGATATTGGTCATCTTCTGCGTTATCATGCGCAACACCGGGAGAATCCCACTGACGCTGGTTCCATTCCAAAAATACTTGGCTACGCAGCTCCAAAATATCCATCGACTGATTTAAAACAGTACAGAGCTCCTGTTTGATAAACCGTTCAAACTGTTCACCGCTAATACCTTTTCTACGTTTGATGAGTGCAACACATCGAAAACCGACAGGTTCGTCATAGCCGCTTTTGAACCATGCCCCTCCTCTATTCGATGTGATATATAGAATTGTACGAGCGAATACATTAACCTCATCACTCAGTATCTTTTTACTGTATTGATTGTTGAGAAATAACGAAACTCTTCCTTTAAGGCGGACTTCCGGCATGCCGTCAACTCTTAGAAAACGTGGAATAATTGTTTCGACAGCATCCGTATTTGGCCACAGCCCATTAGAATCGTAAGCAAAATGGTGTTGCCGATAGTCTGACAGTGCAGGATTACGAGCGACAATTTGTGCATGCCCTCCCCTCCAGTAGGATCGCGCCGCCTCCCGCGGTAAATCTGAGCGATACCAGAGAAGAACTGCCGAGTCCATAGCATAAACAGGACCCTCTTTGTGCCCTGCAGCGCTTTTAGAGACTGTGCTCAAGCCTTTCATTATCTTTTCTCCGCTATCTTATTATTGAGTTTTGTAGCTAAGCGTTAGGGTAAAACCAGCCACTGCTTCCTTGTTGGTAAATCTCTCAGCCCTCTGACTGCCCTATCATTCGCGATCTTTTTACTACTAGACTGTTTAATGTTTACGACGTTGGGCAGGTCCACGTTTTTGAAGCCTGTGCTATATCATTGGCTAAGTGGCCAATATTCTTTTGATGCGCTAATACAAGGGTGTCCAATGTCAAGCCTGCTGGCGCCCTTATCACGCTCGCACAGGTAATAGTGAAAAGCTTGTTGCCTTCGCCGTGTTTACTCAAACCCCAGACCGCGTCAACTAACGCGTAATTTCCCAGCAGGGAATCAAATCGTCGAATATCGAGTTGTACCAAAATAAGTGGTGTGTTGGTCGCTTTGGTAAAGCCTGTGATATTACGCCCCCCCAACTTCAACTCCAGTTGCCCGGCCACTGCGTCATGAAATTCATCGGCCAAAGGCGCACTCCAGCGTGCGCTTTCCAATAACATCAATCCGTCTGCGCTCTTGCGCACCACAATTTGCGGTTGGTCTACCTGCATCGGCACCCGTACATCCAACATTTCAAATTGAATTGACGGTGCGTTCATTACCTGGCGTTGCTCAGGCGCCGTGGGCATCAGCGTGTAGTATCGTATCGGCGGTGAACCACATGCCGATAAAGCCAGTATAAAAAACAGGGCAATAGAACGCAGAATCATGTCGGTCATTCCTGATCAAACTTATGAGAACCTGAAGAGGTTGGCTGATAGGCGTCGGGTTTACCCTCTTTCAAGCGCCCTCGGATCAAAGATTCTGGCTGGCGCCCAAGGAAATCGGTGAGTACGCGAATCGAACGCGCAGTACGCTGCACTTCATACATCGCTTGGCCAAGTTGCCGACGTTGAGGGGAATCATCGTCTAAACTATTATTTACAGTTGCCAGGGTTTTTCGAGTTTGCACAAGCGTTTCGTGCATTTCCGGAAGCACTTGGCCGTTGAAGGTAACCAGGGTTTTGTTCAACTGTCCCAAGCTGCCATTAAAGTTATTTGCGATCTGATCGATGGGTACCTTGCTAAGCTTGTCGAGAAGGGATTGTAATTGCTCTTGGGCTTTGTCGAGGCTTCCGGGGATAGTCGGGATAAGCAGCGGTTGCGCAGACGCATCAAACGCTACAGGCTTCGCGTTCGATGCAAAGTTCATTGATATATACAACTGCCCCGTGAGCAGGTTAGCGCTTCGAGCTTGGGCGCGAAGACCGTGCGCGACCATCTGTGAGATGAGATGAGCACCCTTGGCATCATCTGCACCTTTCATCTGGACTAACTTATCGTTAGCCTTGCCTAGACGATTAGGATATATAACGACACCGATAATCGTTGGAAAGGATTCCTCCTTAACGTCGTAATCCAGATCCACCGAAACCACGCGACCAACATTCACCCCCAAAAACTCTACCGGCGAGTTTACCGTCAGGCCACGTAAAGACTGGTCGAAACGCATCTGTACATAAAACCCTGGGCCATCTGGCCGGGCCAAGGCGGTGTCCATATCATCAAACAAGGTGAATTCGGAGCGCTCGTCGGCAGTAGATTTATCCTCACTGTAATTAGGCTCGATAAACGCTATACCGCCCGCTAAAATTGAGGCCACCGATTGAGTATTTACCTTTAAACCGTTGGCACCAAGGCTGACGTCCACTCCGCTAGCGTTCCAGAACCTGCTATTTTTTCGCACGTACTGATCATTTGGAGTATTGACGAAGATATCGATATCTACACCTTTTCCTTCGCCGGCAAGGTTATATGAAACTACCTGGCCGACCGGTATATGACGGTAATAGACGGGCGAGCCTATGTCCAACGACCCCAGATCTGCGGAGTGCAGAGTGAAGCGCTTGCCTTTTTTTCCGTAAATGATCGCAGGCGGATTTTCCAGGCCAATGAATGTTTTATCCCGGGCCTCAGACTCTCCAGGGTCGGCGCCGATAAAAGCCCCAGACAACAGCGTATCCACACCCGACACGCCACTGGCACCGATACGCGGGCGTACCACCCAATAGCGCGTGCCACGGGAGCTGAACGCATCTGCCGATTGATCCAGTTCAATGTTCGCATCCACGTGTGCCCGATCGTCACTTAGGGCAATTGAAACCACCTTGCCGATGACCACATTCTTGTATTTGACCTGTGTCTTATTAGCCTCTAGCCCCTCCGCGGTGAGAAAAGTCACCACAATTTTTGGCCCTGCTGACATGGCTTTGTGCACCACCATCGACAAGCCGATCAAGCCAGCAACGATAGGCACAAGCCAGACAATGGAAACATTGAAGCGTCGGCTATTCACTTCTGGACTCGAAAGCGTTGAATGGGAGCGTTGATGATCAGGCATGTTCTACCTCTGCATCCCAGATAAGTCGGGGATCAAAACTCATGGCTGCTAACATGGTTAGCACCACCACTAAACCAAAAAATAAAATGCCCTCACGAGGTTCGATGCTACTGAGCGAACGAAACTGTACAAGGGCCGCTACCAACGCAACGACCAGTACATCGAGCATTGACCAATAACCGATCACTTCAATCAGACGGTAGAGCTTTGAGCGTTCCCGCATAGCCCACCGACTGCGCAGCCGGCAAGTCACTAGCAACGTGCCAAGTACCAGAAATTTCAGACACGGCACCAGCACGCTAGCGATGAAAATTAACAGTGCGATATCCCATGATCCGCTTTCCCAAAATTCGATCACTCCGCTCAATATTGTGTTTTCGCTACCACTACCGAACATGTCGGTGTACATCATCGGCAGCAAATTGGCGGGTATATAAAAAATCAGACCAGCGAAAAAAAACGCGGCGGTACGTGCCAGACTGTCGGGTTTCCTCCGGTGCAATGTTGAACGGCAGCGCGGACAACGAAGAACCCCATCACCGCAGGCATTACCGCAGAGATGGCATAATATTAAATTCATATCGATGGCATTATTAAACTTTCTCACGAAGGCCCACCTTCAAATTCTTCCCAAAGACGGCGAATACTCTTGCCGGAAATAGGGATGATTAACAACGTCAGCATCGTCAATGCCCAAAGTCCCAGGCCAGGATGCACATCGAGCAGCCCTCCAAGTTTGATGATTGCTACTAAAATCCCCAGCAAACATACTTCCAGCATGCTCCACGGACGAAGGTATTCAAGCGCGCGCATACAAATGCTAAAGCCAGGTGCGGCAACACCTGCCACGGCAAAGCTCAGCACCCAACACAGCAACAATATTTGAAGCAAGGGTGCCAATATGATCGTCAGGCCGGCTACGGCAGCGATCACACTAATTTGGCCTTGAGCCAGGGCATTTATCGACTGCCACAAGGTCGCTTCATTACTTAAGCCCTGCACGCTGATTGACATCACTGGAAACGCATTAGCTACGCAAAAGACAATCAAAGCGCAGATGGAAAGAGCCAGCATTTGTTGTGTGTTCAACCGCCCAGCCACCTCAAGAACGGAACCGCAGCGCAAGCAGTAAGTTTTTTGCCCCTGTTCTAGAAATATGGATGGATAGACAGCATCGCAGTGCTCGCATATTGCCCAGCTCTTTTTGTTCATTGCTCCATCGCTCATTACTGCCGATTTTTTTGATCGGGATTTTCGCGTACAGAACGCTAGTTCCGCCGACGGTCATACAAGACAATTGCTGGGTGCGGTCTACGCGTTCAATGACGATCGGCTATGGTTACACGCCGCACACAAAACGTTGATTACGCTCAAACGGCCAATCTCAAAAAAGCACTTTCTCTTTTTGATTTCTTCAGCATTGATCAGTTGATCGCCTATTTTATAAGAGACGGCAGGCCGGGCAGTCGGACACGTGACCAAACCCTCATAATGACAACGGGCCTTATCATAATGACTGCAACTAATAAAACACTCAGCAAACTTACAGTTGCTACAATCAAATCCGCGCAAATAGGTAACATTTGAAAACGAGGTCTCACACTCACGATAGTGATTTTTAAACAGCCCACCCACTCCTTTTAAAGGCCTCTCATCAATACCAGCACGGTCAAAAAAATAGACGTCATCCTTATATTTTCGGTTTTTAAAATCAAGACCTTTAAAATTAATGCATTCAACATTCTTCGCGAAAACAAACTCGCTAAATCCTATATCTTCAGCACCTCGGCCAAGATACTCCTGAGGAACAAAAAAATAAGCTTCCGAACAGTAGCTTACACACATAGCGAACATTGAAAAAAGCCTTAATCCAGCATAACCCACATTGAAAACCTCTTTAAAATATACGTCGAACCTAATAGAAAACCTGACAGTCGGCGTCGATGCCCTCACCTTCAGCAAACAACAAGAACTTTCAGACCTATCATCAAAAATTGCCCAACCACAACAAAACCGTAACGCCTAATTTAAATAACGATAATAGTTGAAGCGCTGGCCCAAGCTCGACCTCTGCCTATCGCAATCCCGCCACCGCAGTATATTCCAAACACAACCCGACAAAACACATCTTGATCAGCAAGAATTCGAAACGCAGAGTTTCATAATTGAAACGACGAGAACCCGCTAATTAATCCTCAGCCGTGAAACAATGCAAATGTGAAATAGCCATTTCTGCAATCACCCACTACTCGATACGGCTTGAACGCTCGTTAGCTTAATAAACTAAAACTCAACCTATTCATCGCATTACAACACTCGATTACTAAAGCGCAAGTTCACTAAGGCGCGATCGGTCTCCGACGCCTTACGTCCAACCTTAGGGGTAACCATATGCCTGCACTGTCAAGCAGTCCTACACGAATACAAGCTTTCGTAGCAGGGCTGGTTAGCTTCACCTTCCTGACCATGGGCTTTTTTTTGGTTTGGTTCGGGCTTGAACTCATTGATCTTGGAGGTGCTTACTATTACGCGCTTTATGGCGTATTTATGATAGCGATAGCTGTGCTATTGATACGACGCTCTGACATGACTGTAAAAGTATCCTTGGTGGGTACCGTTGCGACAGTTGCATGGGCCCTCTGGGAATCAGGAGATAATGCCTGGTATCTTTTCCCACGCATATTCGCCCCCATCGCGGCCACACTAGCCATCGTACTGCTTCACTTATGGCTTCCTTGCATGGGCCCTAAAGCGTATAGGTCGCGCACTCACGTTGCTCTGGCCTCTGTCTTGACAGTTGCTATGTGCCTCAACTTCGGCAGTCTGTTCATCGTCCATGGAATTGCCAAAGATACCAACCCTGTGGCCGATGAATCACTCAGCGATGCCGGGCAACCGTGGACACAGTTTGCAGGCTCCAACGCGCGATACGGTCACGTCCCTTATAGCGAAATCAATCGTAAGAACGTAAAAAATCTCAAGATCGCTTGGATGTATCGCACTGGAGATATCGCTAAAGATGGCGCAGAAGATCAGAATACGCCACTGGAAGTAGACGGCACTGTTTATGTTTGCACGCCTGACGATAACGTTATCGCACTGGATGCTGACAGCGGATTAAAAAAATGGGAATTCAAGAGCGAAGCAAAATCACCCATTTGGCACCGGTGCAGAAGCTTGGCGTACGTGGACACTTCAAAAAACACTTTACGAGCACCTGCATCAGTGCCAACCGATGCTAACTGTGTTCACCGAATTGTATTGTCAACTTACGATAATCGCCTTATTGAGTTAGACGCTGAAAAAGGCACTACATGCAGCGGTTTCGGTAACGAGGGAAGCGTTGACCTCAAGACTGGTATGGGAGAAGTCTCACCTGGTTATTACATGCAAACCTCAGGGCCTACTCTGGTCGAAAACGGCATGATAATTATCGCCGGCTGGGTGTGGGACAACATGTCGGTTGACGAGCCCTCTGGAGTGGTCAGGGCGTTCGATGCGGTAGACGGTGCTCTTTTATGGGCATGGGATTTGGGTAACGCGCGCATCGACAAACTTCCACCCGCAGGTGAAAGCTACACACGAGGTACTCCAAACGTTTGGGCTTTTCCAACCGTCGATGAAAAATTGGGCTTGGTGTTCCTTCCTACGGGCAATTCGACTCCAGATTACTGGGGAGGAAAAAGAACCGCGGCGTCGGATGAATATAGCTCTTCTGTTGTCGCGGTTGATTATCGTACGGGAAAAGAAAGATGGCATTTTCAAACAACCCACCACGATGTGTGGGACTACGATGTGCCCGCGCATCCGAATTTGTACGACATACCGGGTAAACAGGGCGCTCCTGACATTCCCGCACTCATCCAGATCACCAAGCGCGGTGAGATCTTCATGCTGGACCGCAGAACAGGCGTGCCGTTGTCGCAAGTGGAAGAGAAACCCGTTCCCACTAACGATCCTGCGCAAGGAGAGCGCCTCTCTGCGACGCAACCCTACTCCGTAGCGATGCCGCAGATCCGTGGAGGAAAACTGCGGGAAGCGGACATGTGGGGAATGACGATGTTCGATCAGTTATTGTGCCGGATCGAATTCAAGAAATATCGATACCAGGGTGATTTCACTCCCCCCTCCGTAGAGGGCACACTCGTATATCCGGCAAATACAGGGGGCATGAATTGGGGCGGCGCCTCTCTAGATGAGAAGCGCCACTACTTGATTCTTAACGACACCCGTATCGTCATGTTATCGAAGCTGGTCCCCAGGGATCAGACGCCACTAAATGCTGGGGACGGTCACACGGGCTATGCCCCGCAGACAGGCACGCCTTTCGGCGTAATTAACCAATACCTCGTTTCCCCGCTGGGCGTGCCTTGCAACGCGCCATTGCTGGGCACCTTGACCGCAGTCGACCTTAGCACCCACAAAATCGCTTGGCAGGTTCCACTTGGCACGCCGGCTGACACCGGCCCGCTAGGACTGAAGACGCACCTATCGATGGAAACAGGAATGCCTTCAGTCGGCGGCTCCTTGACGACCGGCAGCGGGATAACCTTTTACAGTGGCACGCTGGACTACTACCTAAGAGCTTTCGACACAGATACAGGGCGCTTGCTCTGGAAAGGAAAGCTGCCTGTTGGAGGTCAAAGCACCCCAATGTCTTACTTATCCAAAAAGTCAGGTAAGCAATTTGTAGTGTTAACCGCCAGTGGATCTCGTGGTTCGCCTGATCGGGGAGATTACGTAATCGCATTCGCGCTGGATGAGTAACACGTGAATGGAGGGCTGGTTGTAGCTTGCTCAACTCGCGAAACAGCATGAGCCGAAACGAGCTTAGACAACTGATCTTTTGATAACAATGCAGAAGAAGCAGAACAGGGTAAAAACTAGTCTGCACGATGAAACCTGGAGCCCTAAGGGTTCCAGGCTCAAACTACGCAAAAAATGAGTGAGGAAATAGAAACCACTGAATGCAAAAAGGCCCCGATAAACGGGGCCTTTAGGTACTTAATGTGGCGGTGAAGGAGAGATTCGAACTCTCGATACAATTTCTTGTATACACACTTTCCAGGCGTGCTCCTTAAGCCACTCGGACACTTCACCGTATCTCGTCAAACCAGTTCAGTCTGTCGAGGCGCGCTAATGTAGTCGAAAGCCTTTCTGATGGCAAAGGTTTTTTTCAGAATTTTCATGCGCTTAGACAGTTATGCCGTGACTCGCTCGGTGAGGGGTGGTGAATCTGCCATTCTTGGGCATCGGTTGCGGGCTTCTGGCGCGGCGGCTGTGCGCTGCTGCGGGCCGTCTACCCTTGGGAATGCGGGAAAAGTCTGACTGTGTAGTCAGTCACGGCGCTTTACCGGGACGGGCGTGGTGGGTAACGTCTGCGCATGCGCTTCTATTAACAGCCTATCAATAACAATTCCTACAAGGAACCGCGTCATGAGTGAGTTGATTGCCTACCACCTCGAAGACGGTATCGCGACCCTGACCTTGAGCAACGGCAAGGTAAACGCCATTTCTCCAGCAGTGGTTGCTGAGTTCAACGCTGCGCTGGATCAGGCCGAGAAGGATCGGGCGGTGGTGATCATCACCGGCACGCCGGGGATTCTGTCGGGTGGTTATGATTTGAAGGTGATGACCGCCGGGCCTAAAGAAGCCATTGGCCTGGTGACGTCGGGTTCGACGTTGGCGCGGCGTCTGCTGTCGCACCCGTTCCCGGTGATTGTGGCGTGCCCTGGGCATGCGGTGGCCAAGGGTGCGTTCCTGCTGTTGTCGGCGGACTACCGGATTGGAGTGGAAGGCCCGTTCAGCATTGGCCTGAACGAAGTGGCGATCGGCATGACCATGCATCACGCCGGTATCGAGTTGGCGCGGGATCGTCTGCGTAAATCGGCGTTTCATCGTTCGGTGATCAATGCCGAGATGTTTGATCCGCAGGGCGCGTTGGGCGCTGGCTTCCTGGATAAGGTGGTGGCGCCGGAGGAGTTGCACGCAGCGGCCCTGGAAGCGGCGCGGCAGCTGAAGAAGATCAATATGAATGCCCACAAACACACTAAGTTGAAGGTGCGTAAGGCACTGTTGGAAGCCTTGGATGATGCAATCATTCAGGATCAGGGCCACAACCTGGGCTAATACCCTGTAACTGAGCAGCTATAGGCAACATCTGTTCTGAGCGGGCTGTTGTGGCGAGCGGGCTTGCCCCGCGTTGGGCCGCGCAGCGGCCCCAGTAAAGGCACTGAGGTTTCGCCTGAAAGAACGCGGGGCCTGGTTTTGGGGCTGCTTCGCAGCCCAACGCGGGGCAAGCCCGCTCGCCACAGAATAGGTGGCCGCCATACCTAAAGCTGATGTGCCAAAGCCCGACCTTGAGTCGGGCTTTTTCTTACAAATAAATCCGAAACGTCTTTAGCCGCTCTAGTCGGGCTATGTCGGCGTACGTTGAAACATGTGCTTAAACATCGCCCATCTCCTACGTCTGTAGGGGCAATTGCCGAATACAGTGCACATCCGTACACTGCGCCACCTTTTGTCCCGATGGGCTGTGTCGATGCTTTTTCTGTTACGTATGTTGTTGATGGGCCTGCACTTTATGGTCGCCGGGGTATTGGGCGTGCTGTTGGGTGTGTGCCGGCCGTTCAATCCGGACAACAGCCGCCTGTGTGCTCGTCTCTATGCGTTGCCTGCCATGCGTATCCTGGGCTTGCGCCTTAAGGCCGATGTCGACTCGCTGCGTAACAAGCCCGGCACCTGTGTGGTCATCGCCAACCATCAGTCCAACTATGACCTGTTTATATTCGGCAATGTGGTGCCCCATCGCACCGTGTGTATCGCTAAAAAGAGTCTGAAGTGGGTGCCGTTGTTCGGCCAGTTGTTCTGGCTGGCGGGCAATGTGTTGATTGACCGCGGCAATGCGCACAAGGCGCGCCGGGCGATGCTCACCACCACACAGACCTTGCAGCATGAGGACACCTCGATTTGGGTGTTCGCCGAAGGCACGCGCAACCTGGGCAAAGGTTTGCTGCCGTTCAAGAAGGGCGCGTTCCATATGGCGATTGCGGCTGGCGTACCGATTGTGCAGGTGTGCGCCAGCACTTACGTCAAGCATATGCAGCTCAATCGCTGGAACAGCGGTGATGTGCTCATACGCTCGTTGCCGCCGATTCCTACCGTCGGGCTGACTTCGGATGACATCCCGGCGTTGATGCAGACGTGTCAGGCGCAGATGGAGGCATGCATTGCCGAGATGGACCATGAGCTGCAAACCGCTTGGGCACCTGCGCCTTTGTGATTGATGGGGGGCTTCGCCCCCAGCGCAAGCAAGCTTGCTCGCCACAAAAAGCTGACCTCTGCACCGCAACAAGGGAACGCCATTCAGGCTAAGCTGCCCAACACCTGTCCTCCTAATAAGAAGCGATCTGCACCATGGGTAGAGTTGTTGCGGCAGCCGTTTACAGCGCCGGTAAGAAAGTCACGGATATCACCCTCGACGAAGGCGCCGCCTGGGCCGCCAAACCCGACCATTTTGTGTGGATCGGCCTGGAAGAACCCAGCGCCCAGGAGCTGGCCAACCTGCAACGCCAGTTCAACCTGCATGAACTGGCCATCGAAGACGCCCTGGAAAAACACAGCCGCCCCAAGCTTGAAACCTTCGGCGATGCGCTGTTTATCGTCACCTACTCACCGGTGCGCGAGAACGGCAAGCTGGAGTTTATCGAGACCCATATCTTCGCCGGCAACGGCTACATCATCACCGCCCGCAACGGCCACTCGGCGTCCTACGGTTTTGTGCGCCAGCGCTGTGAGGCGCGGCCATTGTTGCTGGAGCATGGGGAAGATTTCGTACTCTATGCGCTGCTGGATTTCGTCACCGAAAACTACCAGCCGGTGAGCGAAGCGATCCACGCCGAGATTGATGAGTTGGAGCGCAACGTGCTGTGCAGTTCCCTGAGCGAGCACGATATTCAAAACCTGCACGGCCTGCGCCGCGATGTGCTGCGGCTTAAACGTTATGTGGCGCCGATGGTGGAGATCAGCCAGGAGCTGCAGAAGCTCAGCTTCCCGTTTATCGACAAGAATATGCGCCCGTATTTTCGCGATGTGCAGATCCACGTGACGCGGCAGATGGAGGACCTCACTACCCTGCGCGATATCGCCAGCCAGACCATCGAAATCGGTGTGTTACTGGAGGCTTCGCGGCAAAGCGTGGTGCAGCGCAAGTTCGCCGCCTGGGCGGCGATTCTGGCATTCCCCACGGCGGTGGCGGGGATATATGGGATGAACTTCCAGAACATGCCCGAGCTGCAATGGCACTACGGCTATTTTGCGGTGCTCGGGTTTATTGCGGTGGGCTGCACGAGTTTGTGGGCTAGCTTTAAACGCTCGGGCTGGCTTTAAGCCGCAGCCTCTGGCTTGTGGGCGACAAAGCGCATCATCCATTCAGCCACGGTGGCACCGTGGTGGTCACGCGCAAGGCTGGCCACGCCGTGGGTGTAGACCTTTTCGCCCAGGGTTGTCTGAAGAATCTCCAGTAACTCGCGGGAATAGTCGTGGATAAACTCCGGGTGGCCCTGGAAGCACAGCACCTGGTCTTCGATGTGGTACGCGGCATACGGGCAAAAATCGCTGGAGGCGATCACCGTGGCGTTGTTCGGCAGCGCGGTGACCTGGTCCTGGTGGCTGATCAGCAAGGTCAATTCTTCCACCACCGGGCTCATCCACGGCGCTTTGGCGTTGAGCTTGTAGTCGTGGATGCCCATGCCCCAGCCTTGGCTGGCGCGTTCGGTCTTGCCACCCAGCAGCAACGCGAGTAGCTGGTGACCGAAACACACGCCCAGCAGCTTGTCGCCACGCTCGTAGCGCTCAAGCACGTAGGTTTTGAGGGTCTGGATCCACGGGTCGGTGCCGAAGGAATCGGCCTTGCTGCCGGTGATCAGGTAGGCGTCAAACACCTCGTCAGCTGGCGGGTATTCGCCCTGCACCACGTTGTAGATGACGAATTCGGCGGCAATCGGTTGCTTGGAGAACAGGCGCTTGAACATCTGCCCGTACCCTTGGTATTGATCGATCAAGCCTGGACGCAGGATATCGGTTTCCAGGATACAGACGCGTAGCGACATAAAAAATACCTGACACGGTGATGGGAATAATGCACAGCCCAGAGCCTGCCTTGAAACACCCCAGCAAAGCAAGTCCCGCCAAGTGACTACCTGTGGGAGCGGGCTTGCCCGCGATAGTGGTGTGTCAGCCACTGCAAATATCGGCTGATATGACGCTATCG
>NZ_VBVZ01001019.1 GCF_005863185.1 Pseudomonas edaphica | reverse complement strand
CAACAACGCCCCCCACAACACCCCAAACGGCGGAATCATAAACGTCACCGTCATCGACTTCACCGGCCCAATGGACGACAGCAAACGGAAGTACAGGATGTAGGCAAACGCCGTACACACCAGCCCCAACCCCAGCAACGAAGACCATACCTGCCAACCACCCCAGCTCGCTGGTGGATGGCTGATGGCGCTGTAGGCAAAGAACGGCAGTAAGAAAAGGGTAGCGCCGAGCATGCTGCCCAACGCCGCAAGCCGGCTGTCCAGGCCGCCACGTTGATCGAGCCAGCGCCGCGCAAGGAAACCGGCAAAGCCGTAGCACGTGGTGGCCAGCAGGCAGGCTAGTGCGCCCATCAACAAGTCCAGATCAAAGGCTACCGGCCCGGCACGGGTTAGGACTCCTACGCCAAACAGGCCCAAACACACACCTGCGATTTTCGAAGGGGTCAGGCGTTCACTGAAGAACAACCCGCCAATCAACACGCCCATCAACGGCGTGGTGGCGTTGAAGATCGCCGAGTATCCCGCCGGCAGCACCTGGGCGGCCACGGAATACATAGTCGCGGGAATGCCGGAGTTGATCACGCCGAGCAGCAGCACGGTCTTGAACTTGCCCTGGAAGTCCCAGTTCACGCGCATCACGGTGAGGATTACCAGCAGGCCGGCTGCCGCAATCGACACGCGAAAAAACGCAGTCGGCACCGTGCCGATTTCCGGCGCAATGATGCGCATGAACAGGAAGCTCGCGCCCCAAATGGCAGCCAGCCCCAACAGGTACAGGGTGTCGACAGGTCTCACGGAACACTCCTACATCAATAAGGCGGCGAGTGTTGCCCAGTGGCCTGCGCGACACAATCGCTAATTACAGGACAAACCGCGTGACCATGCCGTTGAGGTCCACCGCCAGGCGCGACAATTCGTGGCTGGCCGCCGAGGTCTGGGTGGCACCGGCGGCGGTCTGGGTCGACAGGTCGCGGATGTTCACCAGGCTGCGGTCGACATCGCGGGCCACCAGGGCCTGTTGCTCGGCGGCGCTGGCGATCACCAGGTTGCGTTCACTGATTTGCGAGATGGCGGCGGTGATTTTTTCCAGGGCGCTGCCGGCGTTGTTGG
>NZ_VBVZ01001018.1 GCF_005863185.1 Pseudomonas edaphica | reverse complement strand
AGCCAGCTCCCACATGGACCGTGCCCGCTTTTCATCGATGCGCACTTGGTCATCGTATAACTTCTGCTTGACAGCCCCCGAAAACCCCGCAAATATCCCTCGCAATGTTGTACGACAACGTATAACAAATAATAAAAACAACAAAATGGAAGGGAGCTTCACTGTGCCTCAATTCGCCCGCAATTCCTCCTCGCGTCTCGGTCTTATCAGCCTCAGCAGCCTGGCACTCGCCCTGTCCCTCAGCGCCCAGGCAGAAGGCTTTATCGACGATGCCAAAGCCACGCTCAACCTGCGCAATGCCTACTTCAATCGCAATTTCACCAACCCCACGTACCCACAGGCCAAGGCCGAAGAATGGACGCAGAACTTCATTCTCGACGCCAAATCCGGCTTTACCCAAGGCACCGTGGGCTTCGGGATTGACGTACTCGGCCTGTATTCTCAGAAGCTCGATGGCGGTAAAGGCACCGGCGGCACCCAACTGTTGCCGCTCGACAGAGATGGCCGCCCTGCCGACAATTTCGGACGCCTGGGCGTGGCACTGAAAACCCGGCTGTCCAAAACCGAACTGAAAGTTGGCGAATGGATGCCGGTACTGCCGATCCTGCGCTCGGACGACGGCCGCTCCTTGCCGCAGACCTTTCGTGGCGGCCAGGTAACCTCCAATGAAATCGCCGGGCTGACGCTCTACGGCGGGCAATTTCGCGGCAATAGCCCACGCAACGATGGGAGCATGGAAGACATGTTCATGAACGGCAAAGCCGCGTTCACCTCGGACCGTTTCAACTTCGGCGGCGGCGAATACACCTTCAACGACAAACGCACCCAGGTCGGCGTGTGGTACGCCGAACTCACCGACATCTACCAGCAGCAATACCTGAACCTGACCCACAGCCAGCCGGTCGGCGACTGGACGTTTGGCGCCAACCTGGGGTTCTTCAATGGCAAGGAGGACGGCAGCGCCCTGGCCGGCAACCTCGATAACAAAACCTATTCCGCCCTGCTCTCGGCCAAATACAAAGGCAACGCCTTCTATGTCGGCCTGCAAAAACTCACCGGCGACAGCGTGTGGATGAGGGTCAACGGCACCAGCGGCGGCACCCTGGCCAACGA
>NZ_VBVZ01001017.1 GCF_005863185.1 Pseudomonas edaphica | reverse complement strand
GATTCACCGCCATCGCGGGCAAGCCCGCTCCCACATTTGGGCTTTGCTGCGTTGCAATTGGGGTGGTTCAGTCGAGGATCAGGTGCGGTAGAAACCGGCTTGAGTCCTTGGTGATCAGGCTGTTGTCTTCGCGCACGCCGATGCCTGCGGCTTGGTCAGCGATGACCCAGGAGCCGATCAGTGTGTAGCTGTCGCCAAACCTCGGCAGCGGCGCAAATTCTTGAAGGATAAACGGCGCGTCCGTGTAGGGGCCGTCTTCTTTTACGATCAGGCCTTCGGCGGTTTGCAGTTCGATGTTGGCGCCTTCGCGGGAGAAGAACGGTTTGCGCACCCAGCCCTTTGGCACGGCTTTGCCGGGGTCGGGGTCCAGGTGGGAGGCAAGCAGGTTCGGGTGGCCTTTATTGAACTCCCACAGCAGCGGCAGGATGCCTTTGTTGGAGAGGATGGCTTTCCACGCGGGCTCGAAGAACTGGGTGTCGCTCTGGGCAATCGCGGCGCCGAAGGGTTCGTGGAAGATGAACTCCCAGGCGTGCAGTTTGAACAGGTGGGGAATCCAGCGATCCTCAAGGTCGACGAAGCGGCCTTCGCTGGTGAGGCCGATGTCTTCGATGTCGATGTGGCGGGATTCGATACCAACTTTTTCGGCGACCAGGCGCAGGTAGTCGGTGGTGCCTTTGTCTTCGATCGAGTCTTTCATCGAGGCGAAGTAGAACGGCTGGTTGAGCTGCAATTGGGCGAAGGCTTGATGCAGCTTGGTGTCGATGCTGTTGAACTGGTCGGCGTGCTTGGGCAGCAGGCCGCGTTCGATGCATTGCTCCAGCCAGCCCCATTGAAACGCCGCCGCTTCATAGAGGCTGGTGGGTGTGTCGTAGTTGAGCTCGAGCAGTTTGGCTGGCCCGCTGCCGTTGTAGGAGAAGTCCATGCGCCCGTACAGGTGCGGGTGGCCTTCGAGCCATGAAGTGCGGATCATGTCGAAGAACGGCGCGGGAATGCTCAGGCGTTCCAGCAGTTCCTCGTTCTGCACCACGCGGGCCACGAGGTCCATGCACATGTCATGGATCTCGGTGGTCGGGTCTTCGAGGTCGCGCTCGATTTGTTCGAGCGTGAACTGGTAG
>NZ_VBVZ01001016.1 GCF_005863185.1 Pseudomonas edaphica | reverse complement strand
ATGCTGGCGCCTCGGTGTATCAGCAGTACCGAGGCGATGCTATCGCAGGCAAGCCAGCTCCCACATTTTGAGCGGAGTTCTGCAATGAAAAAGACTGTCCTCGCCTTCAGCCGTGTCACCCCGCAAATGATCGAACGCCTGCAACAGGACTTCGAGGTGATCGCGCCGAACCCCAAGCTGGGTGACATCAATGCTCAATTCAATGAAGCCCTGCCCCACGCCCATGGCCTGATTGGCGTAGGCCGCAAGCTGGGGCGTGCGCAGCTGGAAGGCGCGAGCAAGCTGGAAGTGGTGTCCAGCGTGTCGGTGGGTTACGACAACTACGACGTGCCGTACTTCAACGAGCGCGGGATCATGCTCACCAACACCCCGGACGTACTCACCGAAAGCACCGCCGACCTGGCCTTCGCCCTGCTGATGAGCAGTGCGCGCCGCGTGGCCGAACTGGATGCCTGGACCAAGGCCGGCCAGTGGAAAGCCAGCGTTGGCGCGCCGCTGTTTGGCTGCGATGTACACGGCAAGACCCTCGGCATAGTGGGCATGGGCAATATCGGCGCAGCCGTGGCCCGGCGTGGGCGCCTGGGCTTCAATATGCCGATTCTGTACAGCGGCAACAGCCGCAAGACCCAGCTGGAGCAAGAGCTGGGCGCGCAGTTGCGCAGCCTGGACCAGTTGCTGGCCGAGGCGGATTTTGTCTGCCTGGTGGTGCCGTTGAGCGACAAGACCCGCCACTTGATCAGCACCCGCGAATTGGGGCTGATGAAGTCCAGTGCGATCCTGATCAATATTTCCCGTGGGCCTGTGGTGGATGAACCGGCGCTGATTGAGGCGCTGCAAACCCAGAAAATCCGTGGCGCCGGGCTGGATGTGTACGAGCAAGAGCCGCTGGCCGAATCGCCGCTGTTCCAACTGAGCAATGCGGTGACCCTGCCGCATATCGGCTCGGCCACCCATGAAACCCGTGAAGCCATGGCCAATCGCGCCCTGGACAACCTGCGCAGCGCCTTGCTGGGGCAACGTCCGCAGGATCTGGTCAACCCGCAAGTCTGGAAGGGCTGACGCCGATCTCATATGGGATGGGTTTTGTGTGGGAGCTGGCTTGCCTGCGATGGCATCACCTC
>NZ_VBVZ01001015.1 GCF_005863185.1 Pseudomonas edaphica | reverse complement strand
GCCCAACGCAGGACAAGCCTGCTCGCCACAGGAGAATGTGGCGGCCTTCAAAAGGCTGCGATAGCGGTGCATCAGGCAATGAACAGTTGGCTGGTAGATAGCCATCGCAGGCAAGCCAGCTCCCACATTGATTGCACTCTGACATTAGCCTTCTGGTGTTTTATAGATCAGCGGTAGGCTCAATTCCTTAAACACTGACCTACCGCAGCATCTCTGTAACATTCTGCAATGATCATCAAGACCATCCTCCCCACACTGGATGCTCCGGCATGGCCACCCCTTCCCTGACCGCTTCCAACACCGCCACACACGCAGACCCCAAACCCCGGCTGGATACAAAACCCGGCCTGCTCACGGTGATCATTTTCTTCGCCGTGCTCGCCATGGGCTTGTTGTTTACCGCCTACAGCCTGATGCACGACATGACCGAACTGGGCACCGTGGTCACCACCTGGACGCCGTTCCTGCTGCTGGGCGTGGCGCTGTTGATTGCCCTGGGCTTTGAGTTCGTCAATGGTTTCCACGACACCGCCAACGCCGTGGCGACGGTGATCTACACCAACTCGCTGCCGCCGCACTTTGCGGTGGTATGGTCGGGCTTTTTCAACTTCCTCGGCGTGCTGCTGTCCAGCGGTGCGGTGGCGTTCGGCATCATCGCCTTGCTGCCGGTCGAGCTGATTTTGCAGGTCGGTTCCTCGGCCGGCTTCGCCATGATTTTTGCGCTGCTGATCGCGGCGATCCTGTGGAACCTCGGCACTTGGTGGCTGGGCTTGCCAGCCTCGTCATCGCACACCCTGATCGGCTCGATCATCGGCGTCGGCGTCGCCAACGCCCTGATGCACGGGCGTGATGGCACCAGCGGTGTGGATTGGAGCCAAGCCACCAAGATCGGTTATGCCCTGCTGCTGTCGCCGCTGATCGGTTTTGCGTTTGCCGCCCTGCTGTTGCTGGCGCTGCGCGCCTTTGTCAAAAACCGCTCGCTGTACAAGGCCCCCAAGGGCGACACCCCGCCGCCATGGTGGATTCGCGGCGTTTGGACAAGAAACTCTCGATCACCACGGTTGGCGCCAGGCGGCGCAGGCGCTGGAACAGCAGCGGCAGAATCACCGCCTCGGTGAGGTCGGTCATGCTGATGCGATAAGT
>NZ_VBVZ01001014.1 GCF_005863185.1 Pseudomonas edaphica | reverse complement strand
GTAATGGCGAGTCTGGAAAGGCATCAGCGCTTGAGCCTTCAACCCCAGCCCCTCACTCAACCCCCAAGACACCGCCAGTTCATCACGACGGCTGCGCAGCGCAACAGCGCCTTGTGGTTGCACGTTTTGCTTGGCAGCAGAAGCCGAAAACAATTCAAGCGCCTTCAACGCTTCCATTACCCGGGAATCCGTCGCACATGAAAAGCGCGTGAAGCGCTCAAGCAAGTAACCTGCGCGACGAAGCTCCACCTCACTGGAATGCGTTTTCAGAAAAGCCCTCACCTCACCCACAAGGTTCGCGTCCGAGTACCAAACCGCTTTTGCTGCACAGACAAGCGCCGCGTCATCAGCCTGATTCAAAGGGCTTTTGACCAGCGTATCCAAGGCGGATGAGAGGACGGGCGCGTTAAAAGGCTTCGTCAACTTCAGTCTCCAGGTAGTCGTGCAGAATATTGTTCAGAATGGATCTAGGTGATTCTTTGTTGCCAACATACATATCAATCGCCTGCAATGCCAATCGACGGAACTCAGTGCCAAGGATGAAGCCTGCCCTGAGCAACGCCATGATGTCGCTTACATCCTGATCCGTAGCTCTGCCCAATTTGGAGATCGCAATATCGATAGGCGCAGCTATGTGCAGATGCAGTGCAGACTCGTGAGGAAATTCCTCAAGGGGAATACTTCGTTCCCAGTAGTCTTCGTGAAGCGGGCCAAATGCAGTGTTGTATTGAAGATCGTAGTTCAGCTCCATGACGCGGCCGGATTGCTCATCGAAAAATGCTTCTGGAAACTCCGCCAGCAATGTCCGCAGACGCAATGTGTCTCGAGTATTCGCGCAGTAAATCTCTGCATCCACATCAGTGGAAACTCGATGGTGCGTATACAAATGGACAGCACAGCCACCAAAGACAATAACCTTCACCGCGCCGGGCTTGGCGCCCTCAACCATCAACTCCACCTCGATGGACTTGAACATTGAAATCAAAGCCTGGCCCAGTGGGGTACTCGTATTGAGGCGAGGAGCGACGGTATCTGGAAAATCCATTATTAATCTCAAGCCGGTGCAGCATTGCCGAACGGGTCTTGAGTTCAAATCCCGATCACTGATTGGTCAGTGACCGAGGAAGGCTATTGAGGCGAGTTCCTAG
>NZ_VBVZ01001013.1 GCF_005863185.1 Pseudomonas edaphica | reverse complement strand
CCTCGGCGGCTTGCAAGAAGGCCAGCAGGTGGTCGCCTCCGGCCAATTCCTGCTCGATTCCGAAGCCAGTTTAAGCGGCATAACCGCGCCAACATCCGACATGTCGGGCATGAGCATGCAGCCAGGAGCCCAGCCATGATCGCCTTGCTGATTCGCTGGTCGGTGGCCAACCGGTTTCTGGTGCTGCTCGCGACCTTGTTCATTACCGCGTGGGGCGTGTGGGCGGTGCAAAATACGCCGGTGGATGCCTTGCCGGACCTCTCGGATGTGCAGGTGATCATCCGCACGCCGTACCCGGGCCAGGCGCCGCAAATTGTCGAAAACCAGGTCACTTACCCGATGACCACCACCATGCTGTCGGTACCGGGCGCCAAGACCGTGCGCGGTTTTTCGTTCTTCGGCGACAGCTATGTGTACGTGCTGTTCGACGAAGGCACTGACCTGTATTGGGCGCGCTCGCGGGTGCTGGAATACCTCAGCCAATTGCAGGCGCGGCTGCCCGCATCGGCCAAGCCATCGTTGGGGCCGGACGCCACCGGGGTGGGCTGGATCTACCAGTACGCCTTGGTGGACCGCAGCGGCCAGCAGGACTTGGCGCAACTGCGTGCGCTGCAGGACTGGTTCCTCAAGTTCGAACTCAAGACCCTGCCGAATGTGGCCGAAGTGGCGACCATCGGCGGCCAGGTCAAGCAGTACCAGGTACAGCTCGACCCGCTGGCCATGGCGAGTCGCGGCGTTACCCAGGCCCAGGTCAAAGAGGCTATCGACAAGGCCAACCAGGAAACCGGCGGCTCGGTGCTGAACATGGGCGAGTCCGAATACGTGGTGCGCGCCTCCGGCTACCTGAAAACCCTGGCGGATTTTCGCGCGATTCCCCTGCGGCTCGGCACCAACAACGTGCCGGTGAGCCTTGGCGACGTGGCAAACATTCAACTTGGCCCGGACCTGCGTCGGGGCATCAGTGAGCTGGACGGCGAGGGCGAAGCCGTCGGCGGCGTGGTGATCCTGCGCAGCGGCAAAAATGCGCGTGAGGCCATTGCAGCGGTCAAGACCAAGCTGGAACAACTGAAAAGCAGCCTGCCGCCCGGCGTGGATATTGTCACCACCTACGATCGCAGCAAGTTGATCGACCGCGCCGTGGATAACCTCAGCC
>NZ_VBVZ01001012.1 GCF_005863185.1 Pseudomonas edaphica | reverse complement strand
GTACTGGATCGGGACGGCGTGACCTTGCGCGACTACAGCGAAGTGACGGATGCGCTGCGTGCAGTTCCGGCGGGTGTCAGCCTGCAAGTTGATCCGGCACGCGTCACCACCGGTTTGCTGGAAAACCTCGATGCCGGCGTGAAGCTGGTCGAGGGCTTGAACCCGACCACGCTGGCCAAGTCGCGCAAAAGCCTGGCGGACGCCGAACATATCCGCCAAGCCATGGAGCAAGACGGCGCGGCGCTGTGTGAATTCTTCGCCTGGCTGGACAGTGCGTTGGGCCGTGAGCGCATCACCGAGCTGACCATCGACGAGCACTTGACCGCCGCGCGTACCCGTCGCCCCGATTATGTGTCGCTGAGTTTCAACACCATCGCAGCGTTCAACGCCAACGGTGCGATGCCGCATTACCACGCCACCGAAGAAGAGCATGCGTTGATCGAAGGCGATGGCCTGTTGCTGATCGACTCCGGCGGCCAGTACCTGGGCGGCACCACGGACATTACGCGGATGGTGCCGATCGGCACGCCGAGTGATGAGCAGAAGCGCGACTGCACGCGCGTGCTCAAGGGCGTGATTGCCCTGTCCAGGGCACATTTCCCCAAGGGCATTCTCTCGCCATTGCTGGATGCCATTGCCCGTGCGCCGATCTGGGCCGAAGGCGTGGACTACGGCCACGGTACAGGTCATGGCGTAGGCTATTTCCTGAATGTGCACGAAGGTCCGCAGGTGATCGCCTACCAGGCCGCCACCGCACCGCAAACCGCAATGCAGCCGGGGATGATTACTTCGATTGAACCAGGTACCTATCGCCCGGGTCGCTGGGGCGTGCGCATCGAGAACCTGGTGTTGAACCGCGAAGCGTGCAAGACCGAGTTCGGTGAGTTCCTCAGGTTTGAAACCCTGACCCTGTGCCCGATCGACACCCGTTGCCTGCAGCCGTCGTTGCTGACGGCGGATGAGCGCGAATGGTTCAACGCTTACCACGCCGAGGTGCGTGAACGCCTGAGCCCGCTGCTCAGTGGTGCAGCCTTGGAATGGCTGCAGGTGCGTACCGCCGCTATCTGATCGGTTGCCGTTCAGGGGCCTTGCCCCTGGCCGGCTGGCGTCGATTGGGGGCCGACACCACCTAATTCGCCGATACGCAACGTGACATGGA
>NZ_VBVZ01001011.1 GCF_005863185.1 Pseudomonas edaphica | reverse complement strand
ACCGCCAGCAGCTCCCGCCCTATGCGCAAGGCGCAGCTGCAAACGTAGTCTTGATGAAGGTCATTGAAGCGCCCAATCGGCATGGCCTTGGTCGACAACTTACCGCTTTTCAGAAGTGACTTGATCTCTGTCGGGATGACATCAGAACCATGAATCGAGAGCCGGGACTCCAAGATACCGTGTTCAAGCACCGTCATCTGAATGGCTGAACCGAGCAGCGATATCTCCGTAAAAGGCTCAAACACCTCGATGGCATCGAGCTTTGCCTGACGATCGCCGTCGAGAATGCGTTTGGCCAGCTCTCGCTCTTGCATCCATTCAGAGTGAAAGTTTTCCCACTCAGTCAGCGCTGCTTGGTAACGATTGCGATCCTCTGCCTGGCCAGCCTGAACCTTTAGCTGTAGGGATGCGCGCTGGCGAGTTTCCAGCTTAAACAAGCGACTCCAGAAATTAGGTCGGTAATCCCTGAGATCCTGCGCAGCCGCCTGCTCAAAGCGATCATTGTTCTGTGGAGATTTGGGCTCGAGCTTCGAAAGCATCCGGCCCCAGTTGATCACCTCGCCACACTCTTTATGCATGGACAGAAGGACTTCAAGGTGGTTTTCGTAGACATCAACCTCATAGGCCGCTTGCTCAAGCGCCTCCATCCGAGCGTATTCCTTACTCTGACGCTCAAGATCGCGTTGGCGTCGATGGGCATTACGCTCCGATCTTCTGGCTGATGCCTTCAACGAACGAACAGTCCCTTTCCATCCCATACCTACTCTCCATAGTCGCCATACAATCTGTAGTGGCACATTAGCATAAACACCGCTCTACCCAAGACAAGGGCAGGCCTCTGAACTTCAGGCAGACAACGCGGAGGTTACGAGTGCCGGATTAAGCCCACACCATAGGTATTCGCGTAAATGACTATAGGCCCGTAAATCATGCCAGGCGGTCGGAGATTTCAAGACCGCTGCGCAGCCCTGCTGCGTTACCCCACTCGTTCGCCCCGTGTCCCTAGCGCGAACAGTCATCGCCGCAGCGATGGCGGGCACCACCTTCCTCCCTTGGGGCTCCCACCCTGACGGGTTGGGAGCCTCCTTTTTATCCAAGGAGTTTCCCATGTCCAATGCACAATCCATTGCCGCCTTGCCGGCCGCAACACCACACGTCTAC
>NZ_VBVZ01001010.1 GCF_005863185.1 Pseudomonas edaphica | reverse complement strand
ATAGCATCACCTCGGTTCAACTGAACGACCGAGGTGTCTGCATCGCAGGCAAGCCAGCTCCCACACAAACCAGCTCCCACATTTTTTAACCGTGTTGTGTCAGTAACCACTGCGGAATACGGCGCTCCAGGTAGTAACTGGGGCGTTTCAACGTCCCATCCACAAACCCCACATGCCCACCCTTGGCCAACAACTCAAACTCGGTGCAATCCGACAGTTCACTGGCCTCGGGCAGGCTGTGAGCAAACACGAACGGGTCATCGGCGGCCTGGATAATCAGGGTTGGCGTGCGGATTTCGCCCAAGTAGTAACGGCTCGAGGCGCGACGATAATAGTCCTCGGCACTGAGGAACCCGTGCAACGGTGCGGTCACCCGGCCGTCGAAGTCCCAGAACGTGCGCATTTTCTCCAATGAGCCCAGGGCTTCCAGGGTTTTCAGCCCTTCGGCCCGGCCATCTTTCACAAAGCGGCTTTGCTTGACGCGGATATACGCCAACATCTCGCGCATGAAGTGCTTCTGGTACACCCGCGAAAAGCCCAGCCCGATACGGTCAGCGCACTGGTCCAGTCGAAACGGCACCGACACCGCCGCTGCGCCTTGCAGCCCGGACGTCTCGCCGGTTTCGCCCAGGTGCTTGAGCAGCACATTTGCGCCCAACGAATAACCCACCGCATACAGCGGCGCCAAGGGTCGTTTGGCATGCAGATGTGCAATCGCCGCCGCCAGGTCTTCACTGGCACCGGAGTGATAGCTGCGTGCCAACAGGTTTGGCTCGCCCGAGCACCCACGCCAATTCAAGGCGGCGCTGGCCCAGCCTTGAGCTGCGAGGGCTTTTTGCAGCCCGGCCACATAAGGCGAGTTGGACGAGCCGGTCAGCCCGTGTAGCACCAGCACCAGCGGCGCCTGCGCGTCATGGGGGCCATGCCAGTCGAGGTCGAGAAAGTCGCCGTCGTCCAGCCACAGGCGTTCGCGTTGGCGTTCGATATGGGTGGTAGGGCGCCACAGCGGCCCCCACAGGGTTTGCAAGTGGGGGTTGCCGAGGCCGAAGGCGGGTTTGAACAGCTCAGAGGACGGGATCATGAAACTCTCGGTAGCAAGCGAGCTTACTGTGGCATGCGAGCTTGTTGTGGCGAGCAGGCTTGCCCTGCGTTGGGCTGCGAAGCAGCCC
>NZ_VBVZ01000100.1 GCF_005863185.1 Pseudomonas edaphica | reverse complement strand
CTCAAGCGCACTCCTTGCTGTCAAGGCCTGGCCTCGCTGGGCGCGAATGATCTAGTAATAAAAGATAAGCGTTGACCGTAACTTTCTACTTATCGCAACTCATTGATTTAACTCTTCTTCTCAACGTGTATTGATTGACAGACTGCAGGAGTCATTTTTGTGGACGTAGCCAGGCTTAACCTCTCTACTCGTTCAACACCCGTACATTCCCTGCCTTTTACAGGGCCGATCTCACACTCCACAGACGTTAAATTGCCGGACGTTGTCAACGCATTCAATGCCTCTCAAAGACGCTTTGGTGAGGACTATGACGCCAGTGCTCACTTAGCGGTTATCAAAATGATGATGGTTACTTTTGGTCAACGCCCTTCGGACTTGTTTACGCAGGTCAAGCGTGCCGAGCAGGGGTATGAGGTCACGCTTAGAGATGGCAACAAAGTTCAAGTGTCCGATCTCGAGTTACGGCAAACAGCCGCCGGCTCAAGAATTGTTGGACATGACCCGGCGGCGATCAGTGATGCGAATTTTGCATTGGCTGTGTTTGTTAAACGTAAACAACTAATGGGCGTTCAGGCAGGTAATAATCAGGGGTTTAAGGGTGCATTATCAAATTCGTTGCGTGGTGAGACGACTTATAATGTGCTCAAGGGCCTGGGCATGGCCGGTTTTTTACGCCAAGTACCGTCGGCGCAGTTGGCAGGCAGCGGGGTCGGCGTCATGCAAACCCATACATTTGGCGGTGCCCTGGTCTATGGGGGCGTGAGCCATGAATATGGGGGCCAGCGACCTGTCGAGCGTCCCTATGTCTACGTGCTGGTTAATCACAATACGTCCGTTGAGGTGCAGGGTAATGCCTCTGGTTTGAGTGCCAGCGCTCAGCCTCAGAGCCCCTCCGACCCCGGCGTGCCGCCAATGAGCGATTTGTCTTCCGACATCCCTGTTCGAGCAAAGGGGCAGAAACCTGTCGATATGGTAAGAAGTTTTGACGTCGCTGAACGACGGTTCGGTGAGGGCGATACCCGTCGGCATGCGTCAGTGATCAAAATGATGATGATGAGGTTTGGTCAAAGTCCGCAGGATGTGTTCGACAAGGTCGTGGCGGCCGCAGAGGGCTATGACATCACCATGAAGGACGGTTTTTCTTTACATCTGTCCAAAGAAGAATTGAGTCGCACGGCCGGGGTCTCGCGGTTTACCGGCGGTGACGGCGGTATTGTGATGGATGCCAATTTCATCTTGGCGGCCTATGTAAAACGTGTGCAACTGTCCAGTACGGACCCTGATAAACAGGGGAGCTTCGAGCGCGCGTTATCCGCGGTCATGCTTAATGATACGGTGTACCGGGCATTAAAAGGGATGGGGATGATCGGTTTCCTGCGCATTGTCGAACCCGAAAAAATGTTGAAAAAAGGCGCCGTTGCCGTCTTGGATAATTACGCTGGTGAGTTTGTACTGGATGGCATCAAATACTCGTCGGGAAAACAACAGCCTGTTGTCAAAGACTATGGCTATATGCTCGCCATGCAGCCGTCGAACACTTCGTCGGCGCCACCGGGCGGGAACATTTCAAACCTCTCCAATCGTCAGGTGGGCGTCAAGCCTGACAATATCTGGAGTGGGTTTTATCAAGGTTCAGAACTCAACTGCGTCACCGTCTCTGCGATCAAGGCCGCGATGATGAAGTACGGTCAAAATCCCCAGGGCATTTATAAACGCATTACCGAGACACCCGAGGGTTATACCGTGACCATGCGTGACTCATGCACGGTACACCTGACCCACGATGAGTTGAAAAAAGCGCAAAAAGGTTCGCACTTCTTCGGTGAAGATAAAGGTCTTTTGCACGATGCGATTTTCATGTTCGCGGTGAGCGCAAAGCGCGCGCAAATGGAAAATCACGAGTTTCGGGCTGAAGCGAGTTTTGAGGCCGCCATGGGGACGCTCAATGATAGAGAAACCCCTGGCGAAGCACTTCGGCGCCTTGGCTTGTATGCCTTCACGCGTGGCAGCACTGCCGAAGAATTGGCCAGTGGCGTTGCGGGCACTCTTGCCAATCATGGCCACTCCGTAGGCGTTTTTGACGGAATTATCGATTTTTATGGGTCAACAATAAAGTTGGCCGGTTCGGACTGGGAGAAAGGCGCTCACGCGTTAAAACTGGTGTAGACCGGGTGAGGGCGGTTGGACCAGTAACTGCCTGAACGCCTTGATCGGCAACGGCCGGCTGTGCAAATACCCTTGGAACAAATGGCACCCCAGCTTTTGCAGGAACGCCAGTTGCTCCGGCGTTTCCACGCCCTCGGCAATCACATCAAGGTTGAGGCTGCGGGCCATCGCCACAATGGCGCGGATGATTTCCGCGTCATTGGGGTCATGGGTGGCATCGCGCACGAAAGACTGGTCGATCTTCAGCGCATCTACCGGCAGGCGTTTGAGATAAGTCAGCGACGAATAGCCGGTACCGAAGTCATCCATGGCAAAGCTCACGCCGAGCTTTTTCAGGCGGCGCATCTTGGCCACGGTGTCGTCCAGGTTCTGGATGACGATGCCTTCGGTGATCTCCAGCTTTAACAGGCTGCAGGGCAGATGATGCTGTTTGAGGCTGTGTTCTACCCGCTCCACAAAGTCGTTCTGGCGAAACTGCCGGGGGCTGATATTCACGCACAGGCTGAAATTAAGCGGGTCTACCAGGCCCTCGGCAATCAGCTGCGCAAAGGCGCCGCAGGCCTCATCGAGAATCCAGGTGCCGACCTCCAGGATCAGGCCGCTGTCTTCCAGTACCTTGATAAATTCGGTGGGTGACTGCGCGCCCAATTGTGGGTGCTGCCAGCGCACCAGCGCCTCGGCGCCGACAATTTTGTTGCCGCGTGCATCCACCTGGGGTTGGTAATGCACGCTGAACTCACCGCGTGACAGCGCCAGGCGCAGGTCGGTCTCCATGCGCAGACGCTCACTGGCGGTTTTTTGCATGCTGTTATGGAACATCTGCGTGGTGTTGCGCCCCGAGTCCTTGGCGCGATACAGCGCAATATCGGCGCGCTTGAGCAGGTCGGCCGGTGTGGAGCCATGATCGGGTATAAGCGCCACGCCGATGCTCGGTGTGACCTGCAAGCGGTGGCCATCCAGGAACATCGGCTCCGACAGCAGTTCGCGCAGCGTGTCGGCCAATACTTGTACTTGGCCGCTGACCGCTGTACGTGTGCCTTCCAGGCCACTGAGCAACACCACGAACTCATCACCGCCCAGGCGCGCCACGGTGTCTTCCAGGCGCACGCTGGCTTCCAGCCGTGCAGTGACTATTTTCAGCACGGTGTCGCCCACCGGGTGACCGAGGGAATCATTGATGTGCTTGAAGTGGTCAAGGTCGAGGAACAATAACGCGCCGCGCAGGTTATGGCGTTTGAGCAGGGCGATCTGCTGACTGAGACGGTCCATCAGCAGCGCGCGGTTGGGCAGGTTGGTCAGAGGGTCGTGGTAGGCCAGGTGACGAATCTGCGCCTGGGCGTTTTTCAACAGGCTCACATCCCGTGCAGTCAACAGCAGGCACGGGGTTTCATTGAGGGTGATGGGTTCGACCGAGACTTCCACCGCCAACACTTCACCGCGCTTGTTGTGCCAGAGCATTTCCAGGTGATGAATGCGGCCCTTGATCTGCAGTTCGGCCAACAATGCCGCGCGCTGGTTTTCATCGGCCCAGATGCCGATCTGGTAGAGCGTGAGGCCGATGGCTTCTTCGGCGCGGTAGCCGGTCAGGCGGCAGAAGCCGTCGTTGACCTCGACGTAACGGCCGGTGTCGCGTTCGGTGATGGAAATCGCGTCAGGGCTGGAGTGAAAAGCCTTGGCGAATTTCTCTTCACTGGCCTTGAGCGCGGCCTCCGAGCGCTGTTGCTGGGTGATATCGCGCAACGTCGTGACAATGCAGGGTTGGTCACCGACCTTGATCAATCGGCTGGAAATTACGCAGGTCAGGCTGTGGCCGTTCTGGTGATGCACCACCAGGGCCACATTGCTCAACGATTGTTCGCGAATCACCTGCTCAATGCGTTGCAGGCGCTGGCTCGAATCGTCCCACAGGCCGATCTGCTCGGCGCTGTTGCCGATGACGTCGGCAGCGGTCCAGCCGAAGGTCTGGGTAAAGGCCGGGTTGATCTCGATAAACACGCCACTGTCCAGGCAGGTTACGCAGATTGGGTCGGGGCTGGCCTGGAACAGGCTGGCGAATTTTTCCTCGGAGGCGGTCAGGCGTTGTTCGCGTTCAACCTGGTCGGTGATATCGAGCAAGGTGCCGGCCATGCGCAGCGGCTTGCCGGCGTCATCGCGATACAGGCGTGCACGGCTTTCCAGATAGCGCGGGCTGCCATCTTCCATTTCCACGCGGTAGGTCAACTGGTAGTTGCCGTCCGGGCCTTCGCGCAGGCTGCGGTAGGCGTTGCGCATGCCCTCGCGGTCGGCATCGGACATGCCTTCAAAAAACGCGTCGAAGGATTCGTGGAAAGGCTCGGGCGGCAGGCCGTGCAACTGGGCGGCGCGGGCCGAACCGTAGAGCATGCCGGTGGGGATATGCCAGTCCCAGGTGCCCAGTTGCGCCGAATCCAGGGCCAGGTCGAGGCGCTCCTGGCTGTCCTTGAGGGCCTGCTCGGCGTTCTTGCGGTCGGTGGTGTCAAGAAAGGTGCTGATCAGGTAAGCCTCGCCCTCAAGCTCGACCTTTTGCGCGCTGAGGGTGCCATCGTGAATCTGGCCGTTGCTGGCGCAGAACTGCACGTCCATGGTGATCGGCTCGCCCTTGCGCTGGGTGGCCTTGACCAGCAGCGCGCGCTCCTCGGGGTGGCGCCACAGGCCCAGCTCCAGGGTGGTGCGGCCGATGGCCTCGGCAACGGGCCAGCCAAAGTGAATCTCGAAGTACTGGTTGGCTTCGCTGATGCGGCCGTCGGACTGGCGGGTGAGCAACACCATGTTGGGGCACAGGTGAAACAGCGTGGCGAAGCGTTTTTCCGATTGCATGAGGGCGTGTTCGCGCTCGCGCTGGCGGGTGGTTTCGCGAATTACCCCGATCATGCGGCGCCGGCCGGTTTTGTCCGGCGCCAGGCTGCCGTTGATTTCCAGCCAGTGATGGCTGCCATCCGGCCATTGGATGTGGTGGTGCATGGCCTGCTCGAACGGCTCGCCCGCCAGCACCGCATGAAACGCGCGCACCACCCGGGCGCGGTCCTGCGGCGCCAGCAGGTCCAGGTAGTCGAGGTCTTTGGGCAAGGGTTGCCGAGGGTCGTAGCCAAACAACGCCTGGGTGCCGCGTGACCAGCTGATCCTGCCCGTATCGATTTCCCAGCACCACGCGCCAAGGCGGGCAGCATTGAGGGCCGCCAGCAATTGTGGAGCACTTTCCCAGCTTTGTTCCGCCTCTTGAGGGTCCAAGGCGTAAATGCGCGGCAGGGGCGGCACGGAATCGACGGGGTTGCGCATTATCAATGGGCCTTGGCTCAATGGGCGTTCGGCGCGGGATTATTCAGGCTTTATGGGCCGCACAGCTTCATGCCGGTATCCCTGGCAGATCGACCTGTGCATCCAATAGGCTCATGAAAGCCCGCGCAGCGTTCGACAGCGTCCTTTCGGTGTGCACGATATAGCCTAGCTGGCGACTGAGCTGTATGCCCGGCAAAGCGATACTTGCCACCTGATCATCGAGCATGGTGCGCGGCAAAACGCTCCAGGCCAGGCCGATGGAGACCATCATCTTGATGGTTTCCAGGTAGTTGGTGCTCATGGCGATGTTGGGCGTGAGGCCCTGGGCCTCGAACAACCGTCTGACGATATGGTGGGTAAAGGTGTTGCCGCCGGGAAAGACCGCCGGGTGTTTGGCAATGTCGGCAAGGCTGACCGTGCCGTTGCCGGTCAAGCTGTGTTCCGGTGCCACCACGAAGTCCAGCGGGTCGTCCCACACCGGCGTGGCGCGCACCAGGTTGTGCGGTTCAGGTGCCAGGGTGATGACCGCCACTTCGGCGCGGCCATGGAGGATTTCTTCGTAGGCCACTTCCGAATCAAGGAACTGAATATCCAGTGCCACATTGGGATATTGCCGGGTAAAGGTGCGCAGAATGGGCGGCAGGCGGTGCAGGCCGATGTGATGGCTGGTGGCCAATGTCAGCCGGCCGCTGACTTCGCCGGTCAGGTTGGTGAGCGCCCGGCGTGTATCGTCCAGCACATTCAAAATCTGATAAGCGCGTGGCAGCAGGGCGCGCCCGGCTTCGGTCAGGCCGACTTCACGGCCCAGGCGATCGAACAGGCGCACCTTTAATTGTTGTTCCAGCCCGGCGATGCGTTTGCTGATCGCAGGCTGGGTCAGGTGCAGGCGATCACCGGCGCCGGAAAAGCTGCCGGTCTCGGCGATAGCGATAAAGGCGTTGAGGTTGGCCAGGTCCATGGTGGTATTCCAGTTGGTAATCCAAAGCATAAAAAATATGAATTTGAGTTATTTAATGTAGCGCCATACCATCAGCCTCACAAGCCAAAGGGTTATTGAAAAGCCCGGCGTATAGATGCACCTGTGATGAGGACCGACTGATGGCCGGCAAAACGCTTTACGACAAGCTTTGGGATTCCCATGAAGTGAAACGGCGCGACGATGGCTCGTCGCTGATCTATATCGACCGTCACATCATCCATGAAGTGACCTCGCCCCAAGCGTTCGAAGGCCTGCGACTGGCCGGGCGCAAGCCTTGGCGCGTCGACTCGATCATCGCCACCCCGGACCACAACGTGCCGACCACCCCGGAACGCAAGGGCGGGATCGACGCCATCGTCGACACCGTGTCGCGCCTTCAGGTGCAGACCCTCGACGACTACTGCGACGAATATGGCATCACCGAATTCAAGATGAATGATGTGCGTCAAGGCATCGTCCACGTGATCGGCCCGGAGCAGGGCGCCACCTTGCCGGGCATGACCGTGGTCTGCGGCGACTCCCACACGTCCACCCACGGCGCGTTCGGCGCCCTGGCGCACGGCATCGGCACCTCCGAGGTGGAACATGTGTTCGCCACCCAGTGCCTGGTCGCCAAGAAGATGAAAAATATGTTGGTGAAAGTCGAAGGCAAATTGCCGTTCGGCGTGACCGCCAAAGACATCGTGCTGGCCGTGATCGGCAAGATTGGCACCGCCGGCGGTAACGGCCACGCCATCGAATTCGCCGGCAGCGCGATTCGCGACCTGTCCATCGAAGGCCGCATGACCATCTGCAACATGTCCATCGAAGCCGGTGCCCGCGTGGGCATGGTGGCGGCGGACGAAAAAACCGTTGAATACGTCAAAGGTCGCCCATTCGCACCAGCGGGCGCCGATTGGGACGCTGCGGTCGAGGCCTGGAAAGACCTGGTCTCCGACGCCGACGCGGTGTTCGACACCGTGGTCGAGCTCGACGCGGCCCAGATCAAGCCGCAAGTCAGCTGGGGCACCTCGCCGGAAATGGTCCTGGCGGTTGACCAGAACGTGCCGGACCCGGCTAAAGAAACCGACTTGGTCAAGCGTGGTTCCATCGAGCGCGCTTTGAAATACATGGGCTTGCAAGCCAACCAGGCGATCACTGACATCCAGTTGGATCGCGTGTTTATCGGTTCCTGCACCAACTCGCGGATCGAAGACCTGCGCGCTGCGGCGGTGATCGCCAAGGGCCGCAAAGTGGCTTCGACCATCAAGCAAGCCATCGTGGTGCCGGGTTCGGGCCTGGTCAAAGCCCAAGCCGAAGCCGAAGGCCTGGACAAGATCTTCCTCGAAGCCGGTTTTGAATGGCGTGAGCCGGGCTGCTCGATGTGCCTGGCGATGAACCCGGATCGTTTGGAATCGGGCGAGCATTGCGCGTCTACGTCCAACCGTAACTTCGAAGGGCGTCAGGGCGCTGGTGGCCGTACCCACCTGGTCAGCCCGGCCATGGCCGCTGCGGCTGCCGTCAACGGTCGTTTCATCGACGTTCGCGAATTGATCTGAGGAATACCCGATGAGAGCTTTTACCCAACACACCGGCCTTGTCGCCCCTTTGGATCGCGCCAACGTCGACACCGACCAGATCATCCCCAAGCAGTTCTTGAAGTCGATCAAGCGCACCGGTTTCGGCCCTAACCTGTTCGACGAGTGGCGCTACCTGGACGTGGGCTACGCCTACCAGGACAACTCCAAGCGCCCGTTGAACAAGGATTTCGTGCTCAACGCCGAACGCTATCAGGGCGCCAGTGTATTGCTGGCGCGGGAAAACTTCGGCTGCGGCTCCAGCCGTGAGCACGCGCCGTGGGCGCTGGAAGAATATGGCTTTCGCAGCATCATCGCGCCAAGCTACGCCGACATCTTCTTCAACAACAGCTTCAAGAACGGCTTGCTGCCGATCATCTTGAGCGATGCCGAAGTGGATGAGTTGTTCAAGCAGGTGGAAGCTGATGTGGGCTACCAACTGACCGTTGACCTGGCCGCGCAGACCGTGACCCGTCCGGACGGCAAGGTGTATCACTTCGAGGTGGATGCGTTCCGCAAGCATTGCCTGATCAATGGCCTGGACGACATCGGCCTGACCTTGCAGGACGGCGATGCGATTGCTGCGTTTGAAGCCAAACACCGGGCGAGCCAGCCCTGGCTGTTTCGCGATGCCTGATTGGCGGTAACCGTGCGGGCCCCATCGCGGGCAAGCCCGACTTCCACCCTGGAATGCATTCCACTGTGGGAGCTGGCTTGCCTGCGATAGCGCCCGTACTACCACCCCAACACCCAAGGAAAGCCACCATGACCACCACCGCCCACACCCAAGTCGTGCAAAAACAATTCGGCGAGCAAGCCTCCGCCTACCTGAGCAGTGCCGTGCACGCCCAAGGCACCGAATTCGCGCTGCTCCAGGCCGAATTGGCCGGGCAGGGCGCTGCGCGCCTGCTGGATTTGGGCTGCGGTGCGGGGCATGTGAGTTTCCAGGTGGCGCCACTGGTCAACGAGGTCGTGGCCTACGACCTGTCCCAACAGATGCTCGACGTGGTTGCCGCAGCTGCTATAGACCGCAACCTGGCCAACATCCGCACCGTACACGGCGCCGCCGAGCGCCTGCCATTCGCCGACGGCGAGTTCGACTTCGTGTTCAGCCGCTACTCGGCCCACCACTGGAGCGACCTGGGCCTGGCGCTGCGCGAAGTGCGCCGGGTGCTCAAGCCCGGTGGCGTGGCAGCCTTCGTCGACGTCTTGTCACCGGGCAGCCCACTGTTGGACACTTACCTGCAAACCGTCGAAGTGCTGCGTGACACCAGCCACGTACGCGATTATTGCGCCGCCGAATGGATGCAACAGCTCAGCGAATCCGGCTTGCATGTGCGCACCAGCAGCCGTCAACGCCTGCGCCTGGAATACACCTCGTGGGTCGAGCGCATGCGCACGCCAGAGGTATTGCGCGCGGCGATCCTTGCGCTGCAACAGGCAATGGGCCAGGAAGTGCGCGATTACTACGAGATTCAAGCCGACGGCACCTTCAGCACCGACGTGCTGGTGGTTTTCGCTGAACGCTGATTGATTTTTCCCGACCTGCCCACGGGCGGGTCGCTTGATGAAATGAGGAACGCATGAGCAAGCAGATTCTGATTCTCCCTGGCGACGGTATTGGTCCGGACATCATGGCCGAAGCGGTCAAGGTCCTGGAACTCGCCAACAGCAAGTACAGCCTGGGCTTTGAGCTGAGCCACGACGTGATCGGCGGCGCGGCCATCGACAAGCACGGCGTGCCGCTGGCTGACGAAACCCTGGACCGCGCCCGTGCGGCCGATGCCGTGCTGCTCGGCGCCGTGGGTGGCCCGAAATGGGACAAGATCGAGCGTGACATCCGCCCTGAGCGCGGCCTGCTGAAAATCCGCGCGCAACTGGGCCTGTTCGGCAACCTGCGCCCGGCCATCCTCTACCCGCAGTTGGCCGACGCGTCGAGCCTCAAACCGGAAGTGGTCGCGGGCCTGGATATCCTGATCGTGCGTGAACTGACCGGCGGTATCTATTTTGGCTCGCCACGCGGCGTGCGCGAGTTGGAGAATGGCGAACGCCAGGCCTACGACACGCTGCCGTACAGCGAGAGTGAAATCCGCCGTATCGCCCGTGTCGGTTTCGACATGGCCCGTGTGCGCGGCAAAAAGGTCTGCTCGGTCGATAAAGCCAACGTACTGGCCTCCAGCCAACTGTGGCGCGAAATCGTCGAGGAAGTCGCCAAGGACTACCCGGACGTCGAGCTGAGCCACATGTACGTCGACAACGCTGCCATGCAACTGGTGCGTGCGCCCAAGCAGTTTGACGTGATCGTCACCGATAACCTGTTTGGCGACATCCTGTCGGACCAGGCCTCGATGCTCACCGGCTCCATCGGCATGCTGCCGTCGGCGTCCCTGGACACCAACAACAAGGGCATGTACGAGCCTTGCCACGGTTCGGCGCCGGACATCGCGGGCCAGGGCATTGCCAACCCGCTGGCGACGATTTTGTCGGTCTCGATGATGCTGCGTTACAGCTTCAACCTGAGCGAAGCGGCGGATGCCATCGAGAAGGCCGTAAGCCTGGTGCTGGATCAAGGTTTGCGCACCGGTGACATTTGGTCACAGGGTTGCACCAAAGTCGGCACGCAAGAAATGGGCGACGCAGTAGTCGCCGCGCTGCGGAATCTGTAATCTCTCCGGCCCGCTTGCAGTTGTTGCTGCAAGGCGGCCCACTTTTTAACAAGGTGTAGTTGCGATGAAACGTGTAGGTCTGATCGGTTGGCGCGGTATGGTCGGTTCCGTGCTCATGCAGCGGATGCTGGAAGAGCAGGATTTCGATCTTATTGAGCCGGTGTTTTTCACCACTTCGAACGTAGGTGGCCAAGGGCCGTCCGTGGGCAAGGATATCGCCCCGCTCAAGGACGCCTACAGCATTGAAGAGCTGAAAACCCTCGATGTGATCCTGACCTGCCAGGGTGGCGACTACACCAGCGAAGTCTTCCCCAAGCTGCGCGAAGCCGGCTGGCAGGGTTACTGGATCGACGCCGCCTCCAGCCTGCGCATGCAGGACGACGCGGTGATCATCCTCGACCCGGTGAACCGCAAGGTCATCGACCAGCAACTGGATGCCGGCACCAAGAACTACGTCGGCGGCAATTGCACCGTCAGCCTGATGCTGATGGGCCTGGGCGGCTTGTTCGAAGCCGGCCTGGTTGAGTGGATGAGCGCCATGACTTATCAGGCGGCGTCCGGCGCCGGTGCGCAGAACATGCGTGAACTGATCAAGCAGATGGGCGCGACCCACGCCGCTGTTGCCGATCAACTGGCCGACCCTGCCAGCGCGATCCTCGACATCGACCGCCGCGTGGCCGAAGCCATGCGCAGCGACGCTTACCCGACCGAGAACTTCGGTGTGCCATTGGCCGGCAGCCTGATCCCGTGGATCGACAAGGAACTGCCAAACGGCCAGAGCCGCGAAGAGTGGAAGGCCCAGGCCGAGACCAACAAGATTTTGGGTCGCTTCAAGAGCCCGATCCCGGTCGACGGCATCTGCGTGCGCATCGGCGCCATGCGCTGCCACAGCCAGGCGCTGACCATCAAGCTGAACAAAGACGTGCCGATCGCCGATATCGAAGGGTTGATCAGCCAGCACAACCCGTGGGTCAAGCTGGTGCCGAACAACCGCGACATCAGCATGCAGGAGCTGAGCCCGACCAAGGTCACCGGCACCCTGAATGTACCGGTGGGCCGTCTGCGCAAGCTGAACATGGGCAGCCAGTTCCTCGGCGCGTTCACGGTCGGCGACCAACTGCTGTGGGGCGCTGCCGAGCCGCTGCGTCGCATGCTGCGGATCTTGCTTGAGCGTTGATCGCTTGAAGCCGTAAGAGAAACCCGCGTACTGGTGACAGGCGCGGGTTTTTTGTTGCCCTTGAGGCCGCCATCGCAGGCAAGCCAGCTCCCACATTTTGTTTTGTAAACACATTCAAGGGTGGGAGCTGGCTTGCCTGCGATGAGGCCATCAGCCTCACCACAAAGGCCAGCTTAATTGCCTCACCCCGAGCCACCCGGTAAAGTGCCGCTCCCCCCGCAATGCCCGAGGCAGCCTCCATGACCCAGACCTTTGAAATCGCCGTGATCGGCGCCACTGGCACCGTCGGTGAAACCCTGGTGCAGATTCTCGAAGAACTGGATTTTCCGGTGGGCACCCTCTATCTGCTGGCCGGCAGCAATTCGGCCGGCGCCTCCGTGCCATTTCGCGGCAAGAACGTGCGGGTCAAGGAAGTCGATGAGTTCGATTTCAAAAAAGCGCAGCTTGCCTTCTTTGCGGCCGGCCCGGCCGTTACCTTGAGCTTCGCCCCGCGCGCCACCGCTGCCGGTTGCGCGGTGATCGACCTGTCTGGCGCCTTGCCTGCTGAACAGGCGCCTCAGGTGGTGCCGGAAGCCAATGCCCATGTACTGGACAGTTTGAAAAAGCCCTTCCAACTGAGCAGCCCAAGCCCATCGGCGACCAACCTGGCCGTGGTGCTGGCGCCGTTGCGTGAATTGTTGGAGATCCAGCGTGTCAGCGTCACCGCCAACCTGGCGGTATCCGCCCAGGGCCGTGAAGCCGTCAGCGAGCTGGCACGACAGACCGCCGAACTGTTGAACGTGCGCCCGCTGGAGCCCAAGTTCTTTGATCGGCAAATGGCCTTCAACCTTTTGGCACAAGTCGGCACGCCAGATGCGAAAGGTCATACAGCCCTGGAGAAACGTCTCGTACACGAACTGCGCGCGGTGCTGGAAACTCCATTGCTGAAGATTTCTGCAACCTGCGTTCAAGCCCCGGTGTTTTTTGGCGATAGCCTGACGGTGTCGTTGCAATTGGGCGCGCCGGTCGATCTGGCAGCGGTGAACCGTGCATTGGAAGCGGCGCCTGGCATCGAACTGGTTGAAGAGGGCGATTACCCCACGGCTGTGGGCGATGCGGTCGGCCAGGATGTGGTCTACGTCGGCCGTGTGCGTGCAGGTGTGGATGACCCGGCGGAACTAAATCTGTGGCTGACGTCAGATAACGTACGCAAGGGCGCGGCACTCAACGCCGTACAGCTGGCGCAGTTGTTGATAAAAGGCCTTGTGTAAAAGATACTTGGCGGCAATTTGTAGATTGATTCTAGCCAGGCGCTATGCTTGGCCCCAAGCGGTAAAGAAGCGCGTCGGTAACCTATCGGCTCGCCATGCCTTATGGCAGCGGTTACCAACCTTCTCGCAGGCCGGGGAGTGTTCAGACAAAGGATGAGGCTATGGTTCAAGTTCGCAAACTGGTGTTAGCAATAGCGGCCGCCTCGGCGCTGTCCTCCGGTATGGCGCAGGCGCTGCAACTTGGGGAGATGACCCTCAAATCGAAGCTGAACCAGCCGTTGTCGGTGGAAATCGAATTGCTCGACGTGGGCGGCCTCACGGCTGCCGAGATCACCCCGAGCCTGGCCTCCGACCAGGCGTTTGTCGATGCAGGCGTTGACCGCCAGGCGTTTCTCAATGACCTGACGTTTACCCCGGTGGTCAACCCCAGCGGCCGCAGTGTGGTGCGCGTCACCTCCAGCAAGCCGCTGCCCGATTCCTACGTACGTTTCCTGCTGCAGGTGCAGTGGCCCAATGGCCGCTTGATGCGCGACTACAGTGTGTTGCTCGACCCGGCCAAGTTCGAGCAGCCGGCGCCGACCGCCAACGCGCCCGCGCCGCGCTTGAGCGCACCGGCCAGCACTGCGGCCGCCAGCCCGGCGAAGACCGCCAGCAAATCCGCTCAACACACCACGACCTCTCACGACACCTTGTGGGAAATTGCCGAAAAGAATCGCAACGGTGCGTCGGTGCAGCAAACCATGCTGGCCATCCAGGCGCTTAATCCTGATGCCTTTGTCGACGGCAACATCAATCGCCTGAAAACCGGCCAGGTCCTGCGCCTGCCGGACCGCCAGCAAGCCACCAGCTTGCCGCAGCCCGAGGCGATTGCCGAAGTGACTGCGCAAAATGCTGCCTGGCGCGCAGGTCGTCGCGCAGCCAGTAACCCGGTGGCGGGCAAGCAACAGCTGGACGCGACCAAGCGCACCCAGGCGGGCAATGCGCCGTCGAGCACCACGGCCAAGGACAACTTGAGCCTGGTCTCGGCGGAGTCGGCCAAAAAAGGCGCAAAGGGCAAGGCCGGTGATAGCCGAGCGGTGAGCGATAAACTGGCGATGACCCAGGAGCAGCTGGACACCACCCGTCGCGACAATGAAGAGCTCAAAAGCCGTGCGGCGGACCTGCAAAGCCAGCTGGACAAGCTGCAAAAACTGATTCAACTGAAAAACGATCAACTCGCCAGGTTGCAGTCCGGCAACCCTGAGCCAGCGGCAC
>NZ_VBVZ01001009.1 GCF_005863185.1 Pseudomonas edaphica | reverse complement strand
CCTCGGTACATCAGGTACACCGAGTTGCTGCCATCGCAGGCAAGCCAGCTCCCACAGTTGAATCGCGTCAGTTTTTATTCTTCTTCGCTGCCCTCGGCACGCCAGTAACCCACGGCCTTGAGGAACTCCTCATTGACCTGGTGCGTGTCCAGCAACACGCGGCGCAGCTGGCGCGACAGTTTGGTTTCCGTCGCGACAAAGCTGTACAGCGAACCGCCCGGCAGGGTCAGGTTGCGCACCGTCTCCAGCAGGTCGTCCTGGCCGCGCACCACCCAAATCACCTCTACATCGGCAGCGCTGGTCAGTGGCTGCTGTTCGGCGCTATTGGCGATTTCAATCACCGTCAACACCTTGCGCCCGGCCGGCAATTCTTCCAGGCGACGGGCGATGGCCGGGATCGCGGTTTCATCACCAATCAGCAAATAGCTGTCGAAGATGTCCGGCACGATCATCGAGCCGCGCGGCCCGCCGATGTACAGGTGCTGGCCAACCTGCACCTGTTCGGCCCAGGTAGAGGCTGGGCCATCGCCGTGCAGCACGAAGTCGATATCCAGCTCACCGATGCTCAGGTCGAAGCGCCGTGGCGTGTAGTCGCGCATGGCCGGTTGCGGGCCGTCGCCCTTGATGTTGAAGGTCGGGCTTTCCAGCGCAGCCTGCTCGGCGGCGTTTTGCGGGAACAGCAGCTTGATGTGGTCGTCACTGCCCAGGCTGATAAAACCTGCCAGTTCCGGCCCGCCCAAGGTGACGCGGCGCATGCGTGGGGTGATGTCGACCACCCGCAGCACTTGCAGGCGGCGGCGTTTGATCTCGTGGGTAACGCGATGGATAGCTTGAGTATTCATTGGTTTTTCCCGTCGGCAATGGCTTGAGCGGTGCCGTTGAGCAGCGCCGCGACACGAACGATTTCTTCCGGGCTCCAGCGCCCGTGGTGCGAATGCAAGGCGTGGCGCAGGTTATGCACCGCCTCGTGAATCTCGGGTGGGCGGTCGTGGCCACGCAGCGAGCGCTTGCTGACATCAATGCGCATGCGCACGCCTTCCAGGGCAACGGCTTGCTCGCTTAAGAAGAGACGACCGGCGTCGGTGATTGTGTAGCGTTTTTTTCCATTCTCGGCGTCGCCGCTGATCAACTCGCTCTCTTCCAGAAAGGTCAGGGTGGGGTAGATCACACC
>NZ_VBVZ01001008.1 GCF_005863185.1 Pseudomonas edaphica | reverse complement strand
ATGTAGAAGGGCTGCGTCTGGATGAAGCAATGAATCCGTTGGCGATCCTGGCTGTGGGTATGTATGGGCGGGAGTTGCCGAACCAGAACGGTGCACCACTGCGTCTGGTAGTGCCGTGGAAGTACGGCTTCAAGAGCGTGAAGTCGATTGTGCGGATCAGCCTGGTCAGCGAGCAGCCAAAGACGACTTGGCAAAGCATTGCGGCCAATGAGTATGGGTTCTACGCGAATGTGAACCCTACCGTCGACCATCCTCGCTGGACCCAGGCGCGTGAGCGTCGTTTGCCGAGCGGTCTGTTCAGCCCGAATGTGCGAGAGACGCAGATGTTCAACGGCTATTCGGATGAGGTCGCTTCTCTCTATACGGGCCTCGACCTGCGGAAGAACTACTGATGCGTTATCCGATCTGGCGCATTGGCGTCTTTATAGCCGCGGCGATCTGGCCATTTTTCTGGCTGTATGAGGCGTGGAGCTCTGTGCTCGGGCCTGATCCAGGCAAAGTGTTGATGGATCGGTTGGGGCTTGGGACCCTGATCCTGTTGCTGGTAACGCTAGGTATGACGCCGTTGCAGAAACTCAGCGGGTGGGCAGGGTGGATTGCCGTGCGTCGGCAGCTGGGGTTGTGGTGTTTTGCGTATGTGGCACTGCACCTGGCTGCGTACTGCGTATTCATCCTCGGGCTGGATTGGTCGCAGTTCGGCGTCGAGCTGCGTAAGCGGCCCTACATTATTGTCGGTGCGCTGGGGTTCCTTGGCTTATTGGTGCTGGCAGTAACGTCCAATCGTTATAGCCAGCGCCGGTTGGGCAGCCGTTGGAAGAAGCTGCATCGCCTGGTGTACGTGATTCTTGGGCTTGGTTTGTTGCACATGTTGTGGATTGTGCGGGCCGACCTGAAGGAATGGGCGATCTATGCATCTATAGGCGCGCTGCTGCTAGTGCTGCGGATCCCGCCAGTGATGCGCCGGATTCCCCGTCTTATTGCGAAAAAACCACTTTCTGCGACAAAAGCGTAATTAAGGATTGACGGCGTTTTATATCTGTCTATAATTCTCCCCACTTCCGGCGCAGTCGAAACGGAAAACTCCTTGGTAAACAACGAGTTACGAAGTTTTCGGCAGCAAGTTGCTTCAGTTCATCGAAGCCAAAAGGAAGTTGAAAAAGAGGTGTTGACAGCAGCG
>NZ_VBVZ01001007.1 GCF_005863185.1 Pseudomonas edaphica | reverse complement strand
GGGCCGAGAAGGGCAGCACCATCACGCTGCTGGCGTGCACCTGGCTGCCAAGGCCATCGACTTCCAGGTCCAGGTGCCCCGACAACCCGAACACCAGTTGGGCGTGGTCATGGCTGTGGGCGAGCGGTTCTTCGAGGTAGTGGCGCAGCGTGAGGGTCGGTCTCATCGCGGTCTCCGGGGCAGCAGGCCCGCAGTCTACAACGCTTCAAGGGCTTTGATCGCTGTCATCAGACTGACGCACAGTTGTCATGGGCTATTAACCGCCTGGGCGCAAGCTCGCGAAAACACCGTCGAGGGATGCCCATGACCAGTGCCGAGTTCGCCAAACCCAGCCGCAAACAACGGGTTCGTACCCTGTGGATCTCCGACGTGCACTTGGGCACCCGGGATTGCCAGGCCGAGCACCTGTCACAGTTCCTCAAGGGCTACCACGCCGACAAGGTCTACTTGGTCGGCGATATCATCGACGGCTGGAAAATGCGCGGCGGCATGTACTGGCCTCAGGCTCATACTAATGTGATCCGCCGCCTGCTGACCATGGCCAAGCGCGGCACCGAGGTGATCTACGTCACCGGCAACCACGACGAATTCCTGCGCCGCTACTCCAAGCTGATCCTGGGCAATATCCAGCTGGTGGACGAGGCCGTGCACGTCACTGCCGATGGCCGCCATCTCCTGGTGATTCATGGTGATCAATTTGATGTGATCACCCGATACCACCGTTGGCTGGCGTTCCTGGGCGATTCGGCCTATGAGTTCACCCTCACGCTCAACCGCTGGCTCAATCACTGGCGTGCACGGTATGGCTATGGCTACTGGTCGTTGTCGGCGTACCTGAAACACAAGGTCAAGACGGCGGTGAGTTTTATCAGCGATTTCGAAGAAGCGATCGCCCACGAAGTGACCAAGCGCGAGCTGCATGGCGTGGTGTGCGGGCATATTCACCATGCCGAGATTCGCAAGGTGGGCGAGGTGGACTACCTTAATTGCGGGGATTGGGTGGAGTCGTGCACCGCGTTGATCGAGCACTGGGATGGCAGTATCGAGTTGTATCGGTTGGCGGATGCGCAGGCTAAAGAGGCGCTGCTCAAAGCTGAGATGGTTGCGGGCTAGAAGGTTCGCACGGTCAAAAATGTGGGAGCTGGCTTGCCTGCGATGGCGGTTGTTCAGTCAACTTA
>NZ_VBVZ01001006.1 GCF_005863185.1 Pseudomonas edaphica | reverse complement strand
GCGCAAAACTGACGATGCATTTGTCTGAGCAGGTCTTTGCAGGACTGAAATGTAAGCAATGTCCCCGGCTTGCACCCTCCCGATCGGGGGGGGGCGGCGATCAAAAAGCCCTAACATTTCCGGGTCTAAAACTGAGATACCCAACCAACCGCAGTACAGGAAATTTCCTACATGAATTTCGGACAATGCATGGAATTAATGGCCCGAACATTCACCCCAATTTGAAAGGTGCTGCCATTGCTACTTATCACTAGGAGGACCGGCGAACGCTTACGTATCGACGACGAAATTCAGATCAAGGTGATTGACGTTATAGGCAGTCATGTCTCTTTAGGCATCCAGGCACCCAGGCATATCCCGATCGCTCGATCCGAACTGCATGAAAGAGCTATAGATGCCGAGGACAAAGACAAAAAGCCAGGCTCGCCATCCGCACCTGAATCACCATTGCCAAAAAATCGGTCATAACAGACCGTCCCGCGATTGGTAAACACAGTCAAACTGCGAACTTATTATTTTGCGTCGCTCTGAATCATATCGAGTACGCAAATGATCGAGGCATACGACATGGCTCTACATTTTCCCTCCCGCAACATCTGTCGGTTTGATACTGCGGGCGAGCGCCGTCTGGCTGAACGCCTGAAAAAAAACCGTCGGACGATTGGCTGTGCTGGTTAAATGTACCTGTGGGCCCAAAAGGCTTGCGGCCGGACTTTGTACTGATGCATCCGCAACGAGGTATTCTGGTACTGGAGGTCAAAAGACGGAAGGTTGAGACCATCGAAAGTATAACCCCTGAGCACGCTAGGTCAGCGACCCGACTTAAGTCGATGCAATAGTTGACTACCGAATTTTCGGTTTATCTGACCAAAATCGAAGACCCGACAAAAGCCGTGCATCTCGACTCGTTGTTCGAGTGAACGGACCTAATGGTTTGGACACTTCAGGGTGTCGCCTAGTTTAAACATTTAGTTTTATTGTCGATTCACATGTAAACCAAATCATATAGCGCAAGTCTCCTATTCCGTCATAAGCAGACTCTTTTTCCGATAGGCAACTGCGAGCAATATACGGATAAAAACCGCTCAAGTTAATTCAACTCTGTACAGGCCACGCTACACTGGCCCCACATCAGGCATTCGCCCAAACCCAAAAATAAAAAAGGGACCTGATCATGTACAACGA
>NZ_VBVZ01001005.1 GCF_005863185.1 Pseudomonas edaphica | reverse complement strand
GTGCAGGCGCCGCTGATGTCGGTGGAATCCTGCGTGCAGGCGCACCTGAGCGCGCCCGATGCGCCGGTGCATTACGTCGAAAACGGGCTGATCAATTCGCTGTTCGGGCTGTTGTGCTGGGAGGCGATTTTCGCGCCGCTGCCAGGGTCGTTTTTCCACCCGTTCCAGCGCGGGCCGGTGGACCTGCACAGCGAAGACTTTCATCAACGTCGGGCTGTGTTGTTCGCCGCGTGCTTCGAACAGCTTACGGATGAGCGTTACAAAACCACCATCCGCCAGCGCTACGTGGACAAATGGGGCATCCAGTCGCCGTTCGTGTTCTGGAACCTGCTCAGCGAAGAGCTGCTGGAGCAAGCCCTGACGTGCCTGCCGGCCGAACACCTGCGTTACTGGTTTGAACGCCTGCTGCTGGATATCCGCGCCAACCGCGCCGGCATGCCGGACCTGATCCAGTTCTGGCCGGCGCAAAAGACCTACCGCATGATCGAAGTCAAAGGCCCTGGTGACCGACTGCAGGACAACCAACTGCGCTGGCTGGAGTTCTGCGGCGAATACCAGATGCCGGTGACTGTCTGTTATGTGCGCTGGGCGCAAACCGCTTGAGCTATAGCGTTGCGGTGCGTGCGCTGTGCGAGTTCACGGCCAAGGTCGGCGACCTGGACCTGCGCTTTACGCCGTCGCCCAGCGCCCAGGAAGGCATTATCGGCCATCGCACGGTGGCCTCACGACGCAGTGCCCATTACCAGAATGAAGTGGCCCTGGAAGGCGAATACCAGCAGCTCAAAGTGCGGGGCAGGGCAGACGGCTACGACCCGGACAGCAATCGCCTGGAAGAAGTCAAAACCTATCGCGGCGACCTCGACGCGCAACCCGCCAACCATCGCCAATTGCATTGGGCGCAGGTCAAGGTGTACGGCTGGCTGATGTGCCACAAACTCGGCCTGCAAGAGATCGACCTGGCGTTGGTGTACTTCGATATTGTTGGCGAAGGTGAAACCTTGCTGAACCAGCGCTTTCAAGCGGCCGACCTTGAGCTGTTCTTTAACCAGCAATGTGCGCTGTTCCTCGGCTGGGCGCGCCAGGAAATGCAGCACCGCGAGGCGCGCAACGACGCCGCGCAGGCGCTGGCGTTTCCCCATGCGCAGTTTCGCACCAGCCATTGCGGCAGCACCGCCACACCATGCC
>NZ_VBVZ01001004.1 GCF_005863185.1 Pseudomonas edaphica | reverse complement strand
CCACACTTGAGCGTGGAATGCGCTCAAAGGTGGGAGCTGGCTTGCCTGCGATGAGGCCCTGTCAGGCGCCGACTATCCCACCATCATCCCGCCGAATCGCCATCACCGACGAGCGCGGCTTGCCGTTTGGCAGATGCTCCGGCCAGGTCGAACCCCCGGTTTCCCCCGGATGCTGAATCCCCACAAACAGGGTCTTCTGGTCCGGCGAAAAGCTGATACCCGTGACCTCGCACGCCACTGGCCCGACCATGAAGCGGCGGATTTCCCCGGTGTTGGGGTCGGCGCACAGCATCTGGTTATTGCCCATGCCGGCGAAGTCGCCCTTGTTGCTGTAGTCGCCGTCGGTGAGGATCCACAAGCGCCCGGCCTTGTCGAACCCCAGGCCGTCGGGACTGTTGAACATGTTTTGCGGGTTGATGTTGGACGAGCCGCCTTTTGGCGTGCCGGCATGCACACCTGGGTTGCCGGCCACCACAAACAAATCCCAGGTGAAGGTGTTGGCGCCGTGGTTATCCGCGTCGGCTTTCCAGCGCAGGATCTGGCCATACACGTTTTTCTCACGCGGATTCGGCCCGCCCACCGGCTGGCCGTCTTCACCGCGCTTGGCGTTGTTGGTGAGCGTGCAATACACCTGGCCGTCGGTGGGGCTGACCACGATCCATTCCGGGCGGTCCATGCGTGTGGCTTTCACCACACTGGCGGCCAGGCGCGCGTGGATCAGCACTTCGGCCTGGCTGGCAAAACCCGAGCTGGCGTCGATGCCGTTTTTGCCGTGGGTGAGTTCGACCCATTCGCCTTTGCCCTTGGGGTGGTCGGCATTGCCGTCGCCGGCATCGAAAATCGCCACGTACAGGGTGCCGTGGTCGAGCAGGTTCTTGTTGGCTTTGGGGTTGTGGTGGTTGATCGGATCGCGGCTGACGAACTTGTAGATGAACTCGCCACGCTCGTCGTCGCCCATGTACACCACGGCGCGGCCATCACGGGTTTCTGCCAGTGCGGCGTTTTCGTGTTTGAAGCGGCCCAGGGCAGTGCGCTTGACCGGTGTGGATTGCGGGTCGAACGGGTCGATTTCCACCACCCAACCGTGGCGATTGAGTTCGTTGGGGTTCTTGGCCATGTCGAAGCGCGGGTCGTGCAGGTGCCAATTGATCTCGCGGCTGGCGGCCACCACGCCGTAGCGTTTTTGCCC
>NZ_VBVZ01001003.1 GCF_005863185.1 Pseudomonas edaphica | reverse complement strand
CACTAATACCAACAACGCCTCCTGCCAGCAGCAGATCCGCGATCTGCAGGCCAACATCAATGCAGCCAACGCCAAAGGCGATACCTTGCGCGCGACAGCCTTTCAGGCGGCCCTGACGCAAACCAATAAAAGCTGCAGTAACGCGCGCTACAACACCCAGGCGCAGGTGGATACCAACCCACAACACCAGCAAAACGTGAACAAGGCTGCGGATGCGATTAATGCCATCGGTGGTTTGTTCAAGTAAGTCGAAAAGTGATGTGAGAAGAGCCCGCGGTTGCGGGCTTTTTTACGGCCGGTACTTGGCTATCTGCCGTGTGCAGCCCGAGGAGGTAGACATGCTTTAATGCACACTTATCACCCTGCAAAGGGAATTGCCCGATGAGAAAATACCTCCAGTGCTCGAAGTGTTAAGGATATTTCAAATGAACGGACGCACCTTGCTGGTCGTTATGTTGCTTGCCCACCCCACCCTATCCGTTGCAGCCACTCAACCTGCTGACGGGAAGGTACTTGGGGCAAGCGATGGCCTGATGTACTCCCGGGCGCAATTTACCTGCGGGACACTGCCCGCCGATCTTGTTGCCGATTACGTAAAGGCATCCAAGCTGATTGCAGGGCCAAGCGCGGAATACGATGAAGGCTACGAGCAAGTCGTCTCCCGGGGTGAGCGCAATTGGCCGGCCATCCCGAGCGTTGAGCAGCGAGCACTCGAATGCCAGAAGTCGAAAGAGGACCTGGCGATCAAGGTGAAGCTGGCACAACGCTGGTTTCCTGAGGCTTACAAGTAAGCGCTGGAAGTTATTGCCACCCGCTCATATTTATCTAACGGAGCGCCCACTCCATGGTCAGCGACCTCTCACCAAACTGAGGCTCTCAAAATATTTAAGGATATTTCAATACGTTATATATTATATTTAATTTTCAAATAACACTAAACGCATAACTCCTTTATAAAGATCAACACAACAAGAAAACAGCGAACACGTGATAAGCCTATAGCACTCCACGCTCAATGGACACGAAGGAATGTAAACTTATGACTGTCTCAACGAAAAATCTTGTTAATCCAACTGCCTCTTCGGCAGGAATCCAGACGAGTGAAGATTACCAAAGCCTCCTGAATTTTTCACACGTTTATGATCGAGGAGGATTTAATTTAAATGGAAAGCCGTCTTACACCATTACGC
>NZ_VBVZ01001002.1 GCF_005863185.1 Pseudomonas edaphica | reverse complement strand
TCTTTAGAGTGTGGGCTTGGCTCTGCGGGCCTTGAAGAATTCACTCAGTACCGTGCCGCATTCCTCGGCCAACACCCCGCCTTCATACAGCACCCGATGGTTGAGAAAGCCCTGGGTAAAAAACTGCCCCTGGCTTTGCACAATCCCGGCCTTCGGCTCCAGCGCGCCATACACCACCCGCGCGATGCGCGAATGCACAATCAAACCAGCGCACATGCTGCACGGCTCCAGCGTCACGTACAGCGTGCTGCCCACCAGCCGGTAGTTGCTGATCGCCTGCGCGGCGGCGCGGATGGCGACCATCTCGGCATGGGCGCTGGGGTCGTTGCCGCTGATCGGGCAGTTAAAGCCACGGCCGATGATTTCACCGCCTTGCACCAGCACCGCGCCCACGGGCACTTCGCCAAGTGCCGCGCCCTGGGCGGCAAGGGCCAGGGCTTCGCGCATGAAGTGCTGGTCGCGGCTGCGGTCGATAATCGCTGCGGGGCGAATCTGGCGCATCACGCCACCTCGATGGCGGCCATCAGGCCGGTTTCCATATGGTCGATCACGTGGCAGTGAAACATCCACACGCCTGGGTTATCTGCCACCAACGCCACGCGCGCACGCTCGTTTTTGCCCAGCAGGTAGGTGTCGGTGAAATACGGAATCACCTTGTGGCGGTTCGAGGCGATCACCTTGAAGCTCATGCCGTGCAGGTGAATCGGGTGCTGGTACTGGGTCATGTTCTTCAATTCAAAAATGTAGCTCTTGCCCTTCTCAAGCCTGGCAATCGGGCGGTCGGCGCAGGTCTTGTCGGTGATGTCCCAGGCCTTGCCGTTGATCTGCCACAGGCTCGGCGGTTTGCCGTCATCCACCGACACGCTGCCGACCCACTCGAAATTGAAGTTGAGTTTCTCGGCATTGGCCAGGTCCGGCTCGGCAATCGGGTTGGCGGGCAGTGCTGGCGGCCATTCGCTCGGCGCGTCGGTATTGGCAACTGAACGGAAAGTGCCGAGACGCACCGGGCCGTTACGGATCGACAGCTCTTGACCCGCCGGTGGCGCCTTGATCGCCAGGCAAATGCGCATGCCCGGGCCCAGCCAGTATTCTTTGCCCAACGGGCGCGGCTCGATGGGGTTGCCATCCAGTGCGTAGATCTGCGCTTCAACGTCGGGGATGTTGAGGCGATACGTCAGGGTGTTGTCGAGGT
>NZ_VBVZ01001001.1 GCF_005863185.1 Pseudomonas edaphica | reverse complement strand
GACTTATACACCGCCATCGCGGGCAAGCCCGCTCCCACAAGGGTTAGTGCTTTATTTTGCGGTCCACTCCGCGACACGTTCAGGGTGCTTGGCGACCCAATCCTTGGCCGCGGCATCAGGCTTGGCGCCCTCTTGAATTGCCAGCATCACTTCGCCGATTTCGTCCTTGGAGGCCCACTGGAATTTCTTCAGGAAAGCGGCGACTTCCGGCGCTTTCTTCTCCAGGCCCTTGCTGCCGATGCTGTTGACGGTCTCAGCAGCACCATAAATCCCTTTTGGGTCGTCCAGAAAGCGCAGTTTCCACTTGGCGAACATCCAGTGTGGCACCCAGCCGGTCACCGCAATGGATTCCTGCTTGTCTTCGGCACGGGTCAGCTCGGCGATCATCGCAGCGCCCGAACTGGCTTGCAGTTTGTAGTCCAGGCCATAGGCCTTGATGGCTTCGTCGGTCTTGAGCATCACGCCTGAACCGGCGTCGATGCCGACGATCTTGTTCTTGAAGGTGGTGTCGGTCTTGAGGTCTTCGATGGACTTGGCTTTAACGTACTCCGGCACGATCAGGCCAATTTTGGCATCCTTGAAGTTGGGGCCGTAGTCGACCACCTTGTCCTTGTTCTTGGTCCAGTATTCACCGTGAGTCACGGGCAGCCAGGCGGAGAGCATGGCGTCGAGTTTGCCGGTAGCTACGCCCTGCCACATGATCCCGGTAGCGACCGCTTGCAGTTTCACGTCGTAACCGAGTTTTTCCCTGATCACCTCGGCCGCCACATGGGTCGTGGCAACGCTGTCGGACCAACCATCTACATAGCCGATGCTCAGGGTTTTGCTGTCGGCGCTGGCCAGTGTGGAGCCCATCGCAACTACCAGAGTGGCAGCTGCGCCCAAGAGTCGTCGCATCTTCATAATACTTCCCCGAAAGTGCTGCGCTCGGCGGATGCCGAGCGACGTCAACCTGTTGTTATAGGGTGCATCGCGCCCCCTTCACGCGCGTCGATCACGGTGGTGCGCCGCCAGTGGAGTGCTGACACTTCGATCATCAACCTGCCGGGGCCTTGGACCTGCTCTGTCAGCGACCTCGGGTAAGCAAGAAACGACATCACATCGCCAGCAGGACAGTTCCTAGGACTTGGCGTCAATTTCCCGCCCGAACTTTGCATGTCTAAATTATGCAGCCCCACTGGGACGGGCCAAATC
>NZ_VBVZ01001000.1 GCF_005863185.1 Pseudomonas edaphica | reverse complement strand
CACCAAAGACACTTGGGGCCTGTGGCGCAAAAGCGTGCTCAACCCCGAGTCCATCGTGCAATTTGGCGAAGGCGGTGCCGGGACCTTTTCCGACGGCAAACTCTACAGCCAGATCAAAGACCCGAAGTTCCACGGTCGCAAAGTGCTGCACGAGTTCGTCAAGGCCGGCGCGCCGGAAGAAATCCTCTACGTCAGCAAGCCGCACATTGGCACCTTCCGCCTGACCGGCGTGGTGGAAAACATGCGCGAGCAGATCATCGCTCTCGGTGGTGAAGTGCGTTTTGAGCAGCGCGTCACTGATGTGCTGATCGAAGATGGCCAGTTGAACGGCGTGGTCGTCGACGGCGGCGAGCAGATCCTCTCCAAGCACGTGATTCTGGCCCTGGGCCACAGCGCCCGCGACACCTTCCGTATGCTGCACGGCCGTGGCGTGTACATGGAGGCCAAACCATTCTCGGTGGGCTTCCGTATCGAACACCCGCAGTCACTGATCGACGCAGCGCGCCTGGGCAAATACGCCGGGCACCCGAAACTGGGCGCCGCCGACTACAAACTGGTACACCACGCCAAGAACGGCCGTTCGGTCTACAGCTTCTGCATGTGCCCGGGCGGCACCGTGGTGGCGGCGACTTCCGAGCCGAACCGCGTGGTCACCAATGGCATGAGCCAATATTCCCGAAACGAGCGCAACGCCAACTCCGGCATCGTGGTCGGCATCACGCCTGAGGTGGATTACCCAGGCGGACCGCTGGCCGGTATCGAGTTGCAGGAGCGCCTGGAGTCTCACGCCTACATCCTCGGCGGCAGCAACTACGAGGCGCCGGCGCAGCTGGTGGGTGATTTCATCGCCGGTAAGCCGTCCACCGCCATTGGCAGTGTGGAACCGTCCTACAAGCCGGGGGTGGCCCTGGGCGACCTGGCGCTGGCATTGCCGGACTTCGCCATTGAGGCGATTCGTGAAGCGCTGCCGGCGTTCGAGAAGCAGATCAAAGGCTATTCGCTGCACGATGCCGTGTTGACCGGTATCGAGACCCGCACTTCGTCGCCGCTGCGCATTACCCGTAACGAGTCGATGCAGAGCCTGAACGTGAAAGGCTTGTTCCCGGCCGGTGAAGGCGCAGGTTACGCCGGTGGCATCCTGTCGGCGGGTGTTGACGGAATTCGGATTGCCGAGGCGTTGGCGCGGGATATGCTGGGTATTTA